>JABABC010000200.1 GCA_014238445.1 Coxiellaceae bacterium | reverse complement strand
TTTACCAATAAAGCCGCACATGAAATGCGTTCGCGCATTGAAACCTTGCGCGGTATTCCCCTCAAGGGAATGTGGGTGGGCACATTTCATGGTTTAGCACATCGATTGTTGCGTACGCACTATGAAGCTGCAGAGTTGCCAGAAAGTTTTCAAATCTTGGACAGTGATGATCAATTGCGATTAATAAAACGCTTAATGCGTGATTTGTCGCTTGATGATACGAAGTGGCCCCCAAAGCAAATACAATGGTTTATTAATCACAGTAAAGAGGAAGGTCGTCGTCCCCAGCAATCCACGTCTGATAGTGGCTATCATCACGATGTGATGCAGCAAGTGTATATGGCGTATGAGTCAGTCTGTCGACGCAGTGGTTTAGTCGATTTTTCAGAATTATTATTGCGTTCATTGGAGTTGTTACAACAGAATCCGGATATTGCACAGCATTACCAACAGCGCTTTGCTCATATTTTGGTGGATGAGTTTCAAGATACCAACACTATTCAATATTTGTGGTTGCAAGCATTGGCAGGCCCTCAAACCATTTTAATGGCGGTAGGTGATGATGATCAGTCTATCTATAGTTGGCGTGGTGCTAAGATTGAAAACCTTCATCGTTTTTCACGGGATTATCCTGCCTGTGAAACCATCCGTTTGGAACAAAACTACCGTTCTACGCAAACGATTTTAAGTGCAGCTAATGCCGTGATTGAAAACAATCAAGGTCGTCTTGGTAAAGAGCTTTGGACTCAAGGTGATCGCGGCGAACCCATTGCGTTATATCCGGCATTTAGTGAGCAAGATGAAGCTTACTATATAGTGGCATCGATTAAAGAGTTGCGCAGCCATGGGTTCCAGTATTCTAACATGGCTTTGTTATATCGCTCCAATGCGCAGTCTCGTGTGTTAGAGGAGCGTTTATTAGAATCTAAAATACCGTATCGGATTTACGGCGGACAGAAGTTCTTTGAACGTGCAGAGATTAAAGATGCTTTAGGGTATTTGCGCATGATGGCTAATCGCCAAGATGATGCGGCATTTGAGCGTATTGTCAATACTCCAACACGGGGTATTGGTAACACGACACTCCTGAAAATTCGTGAAGGTGCTCGAGAAAATGCGACTTCTTTATGGGATACGGCCCAACAGTTTATTCAACAAGGATTATTGTCTGGCCGAGCCTCCAGTGCCCTCCAGTTATTTATTGATTTGATCGAAGGGTTGGACCAATCCACACAAGAGTCCACGCTGGGTGAGCAAGTGGATCATGTGTTACAAAAAAGCACGTTGATGGCGCATTATCAAAAAGATCGTTCTGAAAAAGGGTTATCTCGCGTGGAGAACTTATCAGAGTTAATCACGGCTATGGAACAGTTTACAGTCAGTGACGAAGCGCATGAATTAACACCTTTGGCAGCATTTTTATCGCATGTGGCACTAGAGACGGGTGAAACACAATCAGAAGAGCATAGTGATTGTGTCAATTTAATGACATTACATGCGGCAAAAGGGTTGGAGTTTCCTGTGGTTTTTTTAACTGGGCTGGAAGAAGGATTATTCCCCCATAAAATGGCAACTGAAGAACCGCATGGTTTAGAGGAGGAGCGACGCTTGTGTTATGTCGGTATGACACGAGCGATGAAGCGATTAATCATCACGTATGCTGAATCACGACGTATGCATGGAACGGAGCAATACCATCGCCCTTCCCGCTTTATCGCTGAGATCCCACAAGAGTTGCTACAGTCTGTTCGTGCGAAAACGAAAGTGACGCGCCCTAATGCCTATCAACGTAATGCGGGTGCGATGCATCAAAAAAGTCAGGCACGGTATCATGCAGGTATTTCTGCAGGTGCGCCAGGGTTAAACTTAGGTGATCTTGTCGTTCATGAAAAGTTTGGTCAAGGGACAATCATTAACTATGAGGGTTCGGGTGATCATGCGCGTGTGCAAGTACAGTTTGATACGCATGGGAGTAAGTGGTTGGTAGCGAGTTTTGCTCGATTGACGCGCGTTTAATAGCGAAGAAATTTCACAGAGTTTAGTAAACTCACAAGATGGCCACTCACCCCTAAGCTAGGCTTTTTAAGTCAATAAAACAAGCGCTTATGTATAATATGTCACCAAAAGAGAACGCCCCTATTTATTTAATTCTGTCTTAAGTTTTATGGTCTAGTGAGTTGATTGTCACGCATCCAATCATCACAAATAAACTTACTCATATAGTTTCGAATCGAGTCTGGTAGGATGATGAGAACACGATCGTTAGCTGTGAGATTTTGTGCAGCTTGTAGGGCACCCCAAACGGCTGCTCCACTGGAACCACCTACCAGTAACCCTTCTTCTTTGATGAGTCGTTTAGCCATCGAAAAAGAGTCATAATCATTCGTTTTAATGAAAGCATCAATGAGCTCATGGCGATAGACATCTGGAAAAAAGTCATAGCCAATGCCTTCGACCTGATAGGTATCAACCGTGGTTCCACCACCCAAGATAGACCCTTCAGGATCAATGCCAATGATTTTAACATGAGGGTGTGTTTGTTTGATGCGCTGAGCAAGTCCAGAGATAGTACCGCCGGTGCCAATACCTGCAACCACCATAGAGAGGTTATCACCGACAACTTGTAATATTTCTTCAGCAGTACCCTGTGCATGTGCTTCTGGGTTATTGGGATTGGTATATTGGTCTAGTATATGCGCATTGGGTAATTCGGCTTGCAGTCGCTGTGCTAAGGAAATGTGGCTTTCGGGGCTATCAGAAGGTGCTTCAGAGGGCGTGCGATGTATGGTAGCGCCTAGGGCTTCTAAGACAAGCTGTTTTTCCTGGCTCATTTTTTCAGGCATGGTGATGACAACCTGGTAGCCTTTGACAGCGCCGGCTAAGGCGATGCCAATGCCCGTATTGCCGGAAGTGGGCTCTATTAAGGTATCACCGGGCTTGATTTGCCCTGCTTGTTCAGCAGCTTCTACCATACGAAAGCCAATGCGATCTTTGACCGATCCCCCTGGGTTCATGAATTCACATTTGACGAGGAGTTGGCAGGGTAATTCTTGACCGATACGGTTCAGTCGCACAATCGGTGTATTGCCTATGGTTTCTAAGATAGTTGAATGAATCATGCATGTCTCCAGTGTTTAAGTCATAGTATGGTAACAAGTCATTGTGAGGCGTCAACCTATTATGAAGATCTCGTGATTTAGACGGGCTTTACACGGAGTTGAAATGCGTTAACCTAAGGCTTCTAAAAATAAGGTCCAAAAAGGAGAGAGCATGATTGATCCCAAGCCTATTAATGAGTTTGTGCAAAAGATTTTAGATGAGTTGCCTACAGGCGTGAAAGAGCTGCCCGCAGAAATGCAGTCCCATTTGCGTGCAGCATTATTAGCTGCGTTTTCTAAAATGGAACTGGTAACCCGTGAAGAGTTTGATGCTCAAGCAGCTGTATTGCGTAAAACGCGGATGAAACTGGAGATGCTAGAAAAACAAATTGCTGAGCTCGAATCTCACGCATCCTCTTAATGTCTTTTGCGGCTGTTCAATCGCGTGCCGTGGTAGGTGTAGTGACTTCACCGGTTCGGATTGAAGTGCATTTATCTCGTGGGTTACCCGGCTTTACGATGGTAGGTCTACCTGAAAAGGCGGTTAAAGAAAGTAAGGACCGTGTGCGCAGTGCTTTGTTGAATGCAGGGTTTGAGTTTCCAACGAAGCGTATCGTTGTTAACTTATCACCGGCTGACTTGCCAAAATCAGGGAGCCAGTTTGATTTACCGATGGCCTTAGGCATTCTAATGGCCTCAGGCCAATTGTCACCAACCACCTTGTCAGGTTATGAGTGTTTGGGTGAATTAACCTTGGATGGAAAGCTGAGGCCCATACCCGGTGTATTGCCGATGGCATTAGCCGCTCAGCGGATGGAGCATGCACTGATTGTGCCACAGGATAATGTATCAGAAGCCTGTTTAATTCGTTCCTTGCGGGTGTATGGAGCTAGCGATTTATTGAGTATCTGTCAGCATTTGCAAGGGGTCATTCCTCTCTTGCCATGTAAGGACCAGCAAACGCCCCACCCTTTGAATAACTATCCTGATATGCAAGAGGTGAAGGGGCAGGCACAAGCACGACGGGTGCTCGAAATTGCAGCCTCTGGCGGACATAGTGTGCTATTCATAGGTCCTCCGGGTGCAGGAAAGTCAATGTTGGCTAGCCGCTTGCCAGGACTCTTATCGCCGATGTCTGAGCGAGAGGCTGAACAAGCAGCAGTCATCTATTCAGTGAGTCATCAGGGTTTTCAAACTAGTCAGTGGTTACAACGGCCCTTTCGATCCCCTCATCATACTGCATCCAGTGCTGCTTTAGTGGGCGGAGGCAACCCGCCTCGGCCAGGAGAAATATCACTGGCGCATCAGGGTGTGTTATTTCTTGATGAGCTGCCAGAATTCCAGCGATCAGTATTGGAAGCCTTGCGACAGCCCCTGGAGGCGGGCTTTGTGACTATAGCCCGTGCTTCGCGATGTGTAGAGTTTCCTGCACAGTTTCAGTTGGTGATGGCCATGAACCCCTGCCCTTGTGGGTATGCCTCGGATGAGCAAATACGTTGTGAATGCAGTCTTGAACAGATTCGACGCTATCAAGCTAAACTATCAGGCCCTTTGTTGGATCGTTTAGATATGCACATTGATGTTCCGCGCTTACAACCTAAGGATTTATTGTGTGCTGCTGAACAATTACCCGAATCATCTTCCCTTATCCGTCAGCGTGTTATGACTGTTCAGGCACGTCAGATAGATAGAAATCAGGTTTTAAATGCACGAATGAGTGCTGAGCAAATAGCTAAGAGCTGCCTGATGAGTTATGGCATACAAGCGCTGTTAGAACGAGCAATGAAGCAACAATGTCTTTCAGGACGCGCTTTAAATCGACTGTTGCGTGTGGCACGGACCATTGCAGATATGGCGGGTGTTGATGCTATTACAGAATCACATGTTTTAGAGGCGCTCAGTTATCGTGGTGTGTCACGGGTGTAGCAGTATCGTGTTGATGCATCTTAGCGCTGGTTTGAGAATATAATTCGCGTATAATAGCGTCACTTAGCGCCCGTAGCTCAGCTGGATAGAGTGTCGGCCTCCGAAGCCGAAGGTCACAGGTTCGACTCCTGTCGGGCGCACCATCTATATGTAGAGTTAATGTACACGAGGCAGTTATGCAATTCGCTGCTTATATGAAGCAAAGAAAACCTATTTATTTGCAATTAATGCGATGGGATAAGCCAGTAGGTAGCTTATTATTATTATGGCCCACCTTAACAGCGTTATGGTTAGCCAGTGACGGCCTACCTGCTTTTATGTTGTTAGTGATCTTTATATTAGGTGTGTTTGTGATGCGCGCAGCAGGCTGTGTCATTAATGATATCGCTGATCGTCGATTCGATGGCTGTGTTGTAAGAACGCAACAAAGACCCCTGGCTTCGAAGGAGTTGCCCACTTGGGAAGCACTGTTATTATTTATTGCATTACTTTTTTTGGCTTTGTGCCTGGTGCTATTGTTACCGTCAGCGTGTTTTATGGTTGCTGTGTGCGCCTTAGGTTTGGCTGTTTTATACCCCTGGACTAAGCGTTGGATGCCCTACCCTCAAATCGTCTTAGGTTTTGCATTTAATGCGGGTATTGTCATGGCATATGTCGCTGTACAACACACGATTCCCTGGAGTGGATGGTTATTGTATAGCATTGCGATTTTGTGGACCTTTGGCTATGACACCATTTATGCCATGGTGGATCAGGTCGATGATGAGAAGATAGGTCTTCAATCATCAGCTTTAAGTTTAGGCGATCAACTGATCCCCGTCATGAGTATGGTGTATTTGTGTGTTTTTTTATTATTGCTCTTGCTGGGAGTCATGACCGCGTTGAGTAATGGGTATTTTTTAGGAGTTGTGTGTTGCGGGTTCATTTTTTTATGTCAAATGATTTGGATTAGGAAGCAAGATCCTAAGCATTGCTTTCAAGCTTTTCTGGTGAATCAATGGGCATGGTTGGTGGTTTTTATCAGTATGGCTACAAGTTTTCTCACATGAGTTAGTGCGCTATTGTGATTATTGTTTGAGATTAAAGTTAACATCAATAATGCCAAAAGCCACAGCTTGTGCAACCAGCTGAGATGATGAGTTAACCGCCATTTTTTGCATGAGGTTAGCTCGGTGAACTTCAACGGTATTTTTACTGATAGTCAGTTGATCAGCAATGGTTTTTGAAGATTGACCCTCAGCGATCAGTTTTAAAATAGCCAGTTCGCGTTCGGTTAAACTATCTAGCTGTTTTTTAAAATCAGCCTGCCGATGTTGTTTTTCTTTTTGATTGTGCCCAGCTTTAATAGTAGAAAATAAGGTATCGAGTAATTCCTGATTATTGATAGGCTTAGTTAAAAAATCTTTGGCGCCGTCTTGTATGGCTTTCACAGCCATGCGCACATCGGCATGACCGCTAATAAAAACAATGGGCGTTGTGTTTTTTTTAGCTTTCAGGTGTTGTTGAAGTTGTAGGCCACTCATGCCTGGGAGTCGGATGTCACAGATAATACAGCTCATTGTATGAGAGAGATCAGCAAGGAAAGCTTCTGCTGTGGGGTAGTGTGTTGAGGGGAGCTGAACTGAATTCAGTAGGTTCTTTAGGACTTGAGCAAAGGAATCGTTATCTTCAATAATAGCTAAATGGGTTTGTTGAAATGACATCTCTCTCTCCTGCATGCTGTATTTAAATGAGTGTGTTATGGGTTTTTTCGAATGGCGCTATTGGAGGCCAATATATTAGAAAATAGTTAATTTTTTTATGGGCAGTAATTATAGTGAGCTTTGCGAGTAAAGCCAATAGTGTTTGGTTATTGGCGGGGGGTGTGGATGTTTATTTTAATTATTAAGATAGTCATTAATAACTATTAATGAGCTGGAATACAGAGATGGGTGTAAAAATAGATCATGCTTGTTCGCTCTGATGATATTTAGGCTGGTGTATCGAGTTAAAACACCATCAGATGTGAGGCATTTTGCTATGGGCGTCACTAGCTGGCAAGGAGTCTAGTAATGGCGAGGGCTGTTTTCTTTGGGTGACACGAGGACTGTGTGGGACACTGGCGGATGAGATTGGGTGGGTTGCGATAGGTATAGTAGGTAACTGTATGGTTTTATTGGATGCGCCTTGTTCTGAATGAGAGGTTGTTTGTGTATTGCTTGAAAAAAGTTTTTGAGGGAGTTGAGATTGCGGTATGTGAGTGGTGCTCTCGGAGTTGATCAGTGGTGCAAAGTGTTGTGTGAAGGATGACAGGTTTGTTGTGACGACATCGCGAGTAGAAGCACGGAGATGTTTGAGTTGTCTCAACCAATCACGACATAACGAAGTAATATTAGGCTGGGCTTGTCCATGGCCTTCTATGCAGTATTGACGCATCACCGTAGGTGTAGAAGACGCTTTTGTAATACTATGATACGTGTATAGCACAGGAAAAAAGATACACTTGCGGGGAATGAGAGTGGGGAAAAGCATAACTAATTTATGAAAAAAATGAGCGTATTCAGGTTTGTCATCGACATAGAGGCCATAAATCTTTGAAGAAGATTGGTTGAGCGCACTAAAGTGTACCTGTAAGAGTAACGTAGTGAATTTGCTGGTGTCAGTGTACTCATCAGTGTGACTAAGTAAGTGTCCCCAGGTTGTTTCAATATGCCTTTGGCGAGTCAAGTACTGTTGATAGGGAGGTTCTCGTTTTAGCCAGGATGTGAATTCCTCTCCATTTTGATTGGTTTGGTGTTTAAGCCATTCCTCTAAGTCTTGTGGTGTTTTGTGCCAGGGTGAGGGTTCTTGTAAGAGGTGAGGGAGTTGTAATTCTGATGTGAATTCCGCTAAGTCTGGGAGTAGAAAAGTTTCTGGGGTGATGGGTATTGATGGATATAATTCTGAAATGGCTTGTTGAATAGCTTCTAGACTGTGTTTAATGGAGCCATTGAAATGTGTTTGGATTTCAGTAGATGAATGGGTTTGCCAGGCATTCATCATCATACCGAGAATATCATATGAAAAAGATTGCCGTAGTGAGGCGCAGGCTAGGATGAAGTGTTGGATATCCTTAGGCATTAAAGGCACTAATCGAATAATGCGATGGAGTGTGCTCTTTGTGGTCTCATCAGGATGAGCAAACTGGTCACCGAGACAACCATCGTGATCAACTAATAAGAGGATAGTGTGAGGGTCGGGTTTGGAGAAGCAGCGCATGATAGTAATACTGTTGGAGGAGACGGGGTAATATAATCGTATATCGGTGAAAATACGATTTAGTGAGTGTAATTAAGCCTTAGTTAATATTTAGTATATGTGTTTGAGGTTTAGTAGTGGCGTTGCTGAGGCAGTATTGTCGGTATGAGCCGTTCTTAATGACGTGGCCATCTATCAACAAGTAATCCTCTACGAGAAGGTATGCCTGTTTAAAGATCCTACCCTCTCAGGTGTATTGTTCGCGTGCAGTACCTCTGACACATCACATCGGTTAATGGAAAAGATGATGCTGATTTTTTCTCAAGAGCGTTAGGTGAAAAAACGATTACTGTGACTAACAGCGGAGTTAATTTCAGAGGGTTCACCATCAGGATCCAGTCACACAAAAAACAAAACCATTCAATGCCAACCGTTCATGAGACCTGAATCATTAATGACCCTCTCTCATAAAGAAGCCATTGCATTGATAGAAGGTGGGCAACCGATTAGGATGATCAAAAAGTCATTACTAAACCGTTACTTATAAACAAAAAAACCGGGTCTCAGTAAGCCACTAATCCAAGCGCATGAGCAAACTATTAATCCACAATCCAATACCGATCGCCGTCACAATCCATGGGATAAAAGAAAGGTTAGGCTCAACAGCACTGATCAGACCAATCACAGTCGTGAGAATACCGGCGTACAGAACAAGGCCATGTTTGGTTTCTTTAAAGGTTTTTTTCGCATAGTGTTTACGGTAGCGTTGATTGGTTTCAAAAGCAGAGATAACATCAAATGCCATGCTGGGGACTTGTATAGCTTTCTCGAGTAATGGCCCCCATTCATGAGCGGCCACCTGCATGACTTTTTTGACACCGTGTTGTTCTCTAATCCATTGCTCCAGTATGGGCATGGCGGTTTCCCAAAGATCAAGTTCAGGGTAGAGTTTACGCCCGAGTGACTCAATGCCAATCAGTGTTTTTTGTAATAACATCAGCTGTGGCTGCACTTCCATTTTGAATTGTTTCGCTGTTTGGAATAAGCGCAGTAGTAAGTTGGCAAATGAAATCTCAGATAGCGGTTTATCAAAGATGGGTTCACAGACGGTACGAATAGCCGCCTCTAATTGATCAACACGAGTCGTAGGAGGTACCCAGCCTGATTGAATATGTAATTAAGCAACGCGGTAATAATCATGTTTAAAGAAGGCGAGTAGATTTTCGCCAAGGTAGAGTTTGTCTTCAGCATTGAGACTGCCCATGATGCCAAAATCGACACCTAAATAGCGTGGGTTTTCAGGGTCATGGGTATCAATGAACAGGTTGCCAGGGTGCATGTCTGCGTGAAAAAAACTGTCTCGAAAGACTTGGGTGAAAAAGATTTCCACGCCGCTTTGAGCGAGTTTTTTGAAGTTGACCTGTTGGGCTTTCAGGGTGTCTATATCGGAAATACGAACACCGTAAATGCGTTCCATGACTAAAATATCAGTGTGTGTGTAGTCCCAGTAAATTTTTGGAACGTAGAGTTGATGGGAGTCTTTGAAGTTTAGTTTGAGTTGAGTGGCATTGGCTGCTTCGCGCATTAAATCCAGTTCATTGAAAATGGTGTATTTGAACTCTTTAACCAGGTCGATAAGGTGTAATCGCTGTGAGCGTGGCCAGAAAATCTCGATCATGACGGCTACAAATAGCATGAGCTGAATATCTTTCTTCAGTGTTTTTTTGATATTGGGCCGTAAGATTTTGACAATCACATCACTGCCATCAGGCAGGGTGGCGGCATGCACTTGTGCGACAGAGGCAGAAGCCATGGGTATTTCATTAAAGGAGGCAAAGACAGTCTCAGCATCTTTTCGGTAAGTTTTCTTAATAGCGGCATGGACTGCTTTAGTTTTAAAGGGTGGGACTTGGTCTTGGAGTTTTTCAAGCTCTGTAATGATGTCATCAGGAAAGAAATCATTTCTGATTGAGAGTATTTGCCCAAATTTTACAAAGATAGGTCCTAATTTCTCAAGGGCTTTGCGTAATGCAACACCACGCGGTTGTGGTTTGACAAACCATTTGAAGGGATTAATGAAACTCAGTACTCGGAGAACTTTTGACTGGCTGCCAAGCAGCTGTCGAGTGAGTGTGTATCCCAGTAAGGTAATAACGATGCGTGTCGCACGAATCAGTTGGGTGGGTGTAATCATGATGATGGCTCTGATTGGAGTTGTTGAATGCGAGCTTCTAAACGCTCAACATCTTGTTTTAATACAGCAATGTCTAAATACAATTGTTCTATATCTTCTGTTGTTGGTAGATAGCGTGCCTCATGGAAGACATAGTCTTTGAGGGTATTTTTTAATTGACTGACGATACGGCACGCAACGCTTTTGAATTGTTTGCTGTGGTAGGTGATTTGATGGGCCAGTGTGTCACCCGTCAGTTGGGCCAGGTGTGCTTCCCAGTCAATATGAATGTGACGAAAGAGTGCGCTCAGCTTTTCAGCAACAGCCAGATCGCCGCTGACTGTCATCTTGTTTTGAAAAACAGCGGATTGACTGCCTTTATTCATAGCGACAATCAAAAAGCTGGGCAATGTGCCACTGATAATCGTATTAGCGGGTTCATTGTGATCATCTAAAACAGCGATATGATGCTCTTCAAAGGATAAATAAAACGCAGCTTGAAGGTCTGTGAATTCAATTTTAATGCGCTTGCCTTGTAATGGGGTAAGGGCTGTTTGTATGGAGGGGTCCAGGGTGAGGCAGCGATTGATGGCTGCTTCTAAGCCTGAAAGTGCCAGTGCTTTCATTAGTATTTCATTCCTTTGTGTAAAGCTACAATACCACCCGATAAATTATGGTAACTGCAATCTTCAAATCCAGCGGTTTCCATCATACCTTGTAAGGTGTTTTGGTCGGGATGTTTTCGAATAGACTCAGCCAGGTATTGATAGCTTTCTTTATCGTTGGCAATCCACTCTCCCATACGAGGTAAGCATTGAAAAGAGTAGGTGTCATAGAGTTTTTTTAGGGCTGGAAAAGTCGGTTGTGAGAACTCTAAAATGAGTAAACGACCACCTGGAGCTAGTGAGTTGAACATGGATTCTAGAGCTTGCTGTTTATCCGTCACATTGCGTAAGCCAAATCCAATGATGATGCGATCAAATGAATGCTGGGGAAAAGGTAGGTTCTCAGCATTAGCTTGAACGATTTGAATACGGTTGATGTGACCAGAGTCCATTAATCGTTGAGCAGCAACATCGAGCATGGCTTGATTGATGTCTGCTAGGACAACTTGACCAGTAGGGCCAATCTTTTGGCTGATTTTTTTAGCAAGATCTCCTGTGCCACCGGCAAGATCTAGGACACGGTGTCCTGTTTGAAAAGCACCATGTTGTATGGCGATGTATTTCCAAACACGGTGTAGCCCAAAGGACATCACATCGTTCATAATGTCATAGCGTGAGGCAACCGAGGAAAAAACATCGGCAACGCGGCTCGCTTTTTCGGCGGCTGGAATATCTTGGTACCCAAAATGTGTGGTTTCTTCTTGTTTCATGCGCGTTATCATAGCGGAAAGCGGTAACACCATAAAGTAAAAAAATACAGATCTTTATTCTTGGAGGATGTGTTGTGTGGGTTAGAGGTGTCACGCTATAATGGGCAACTTTTTGCAGAGACAGTGAGGCCCAAATGAAACACCCGCTCTTAAATGATTTGAGTGACAGAATTGATACGCTTAAAGAACAAGGCTTATACAAGGCAGAGCGCCATATTACATCACCCCAGCAAGCTAGTATTCAGGTAGAGTCCGGACAGTCTGTGCTTAATTTTTGTGCAAATAATTATTTGGGGTTGAGTAATGATCAAGCCTTAATAGCGGCAGCGAAATCAGGCTTGGATCAGTTTGGCTTTGGATTATCGTCGGTACGCTTTATTTGTGGAACACAAACAGTCCATAAACACTTGTAAGCAGCCTTAAGTGACTTCCTAAAAATAGATGATACGATTTTATATTCCTCATGTTTTGATGCTAATGGTGGTTTGTTTGAAACCTTATTGACTGCAGAAGATGCCGTGATCAGTGATGCCTTAAATCACGCTAGCATCATTGATGGGGTTCGTTTATGTAAGGCGAAACGGTTTCGGTATAACAATAATGATATGGACGACTTGCGCATTCAATTGCTTGCAGCAAAAGAGGCTGGTGCTCGTTATACTTTGATTGTCACAGACGGTGTTTTTTCGATGGATGGTATTATAGCCAATCTTCAGGGTGTGTGTGATTTAGCGGATGAGTTTGGTGCATTAGTGATGGTGGATGATTCTCATGCGGTGGGATTTTTAGGGGAGAATGGGCGCGGTAGTGTTGAGTACTGTGGCGTCGAAGGGCGAGTCGATATCATTACTGGGACCTTAGGGAAAGCCTTAGGGGGTGCGTCAGGTGGCTATACGGCAGCGCGAGCAGAGATTGTTGAGTGGTTGAGAAATCGTTCACGCCCGTATTTATTTTCTAATACGTTAGCCCCCATGATTGCACAAGCCTCATTAGCTACATTGCAATTATTAAATGGCTCACAAGGAGCAGTGTTGCGTCAACAGTTGCGCGATAACAGCGCTTACTTTCGTCAACACATGACACAAGCTGGGTTTGATTTAGTGCCAGGAGAGCACCCCATTATTCCGGTGATGTTGGGTGATGCTGTGTTGGCATCGAAGATGGCCGATGAGTTATTAGCTGAAGGGCTCTATGTAGTTGGGTTTTCATACCCTGTCGTGCCGATGAATCAGGCACGTATTCGTGTGCAGATTTCTGCAGCGCATACACGAGAACACATTGATCAGGCCGTGGCCTTATTTATCAAGGTTGGGCGTTCTTTGGGTGTTGTTCAGTAGTTTTAAGGGTGACATGAGAGCAAATAATGAAAGTATTATCGAAATTACACGCTGAACCAGGGTTGTGGATGACTGAGGCTGATATGCCAACGTGTCAGCCAAACGATGTGCTTATTAAAATTAAGCAGACGGCAATTTGTGGTACAGATTTACATATTTACCAATGGGATGAGTGGGCACAGAAAACGATTCCGGTACCCATGCACGTTGGGCATGAGTTTATTGGAGAGGTGGTCGAAGTGGGTTCCTCTGTCACAGGTATCACGGTAGGTGATCGAGTGTCAGGGGAAGGGCATATTACCTGTGGGCATTGTCGTAATTGCCGAGCAGGGCATCGTCATCTCTGCCGTAACACCTTAGGTGTCGGCGTTCATTTACCAGGTGCGTTTGCGGAGTATTTAGTATTACCCGCTACTAATGTCTGTTCATTGCCGGATCACATCAGTGATGAAATGGCTGCGATTCTCGATCCTTTTGGTAATGCGGTGCATACCGCATTGGCCTTTAATTTAGTGGGTGAAGATGTGTTGATCACGGGAGCAGGCCCTGTGGGCTTAATGGCTGCTGCCATTGCGCGTCATGTTGGTGCTTTGCGCGTAGTGATTACGGACATGAACCCACAGCGATTAGCCTTAGCTGAGCAGATGGGTGCAACGTTAGCTATACACCCAGAAAAGGTGGCGTTGTCATCGGCTATGGAAACGCTGGGTATGAAAGAAGGGTTTGATGTTGCCATGGAAATGTCAGGGAGTGCGCATGCGTTTACTGACATGATCAGTGTGATGAATAACGGTGGGCGTATCGCTTTTTTGGGTATTCCACCTCAGCCTTTTGAAACCGACTGGTCTTCCATTGTGTTTAAAGGTATTACCGTGCAAGGCATTTATGGTAGACGTATGTTTGAGACCTGGTATAAAGGCATGGCGATGCTGCAGTCTGGGTTGGATGTCAGTGCTGTTCTTACTGATCATTTTCCGGTGGATGATTATGAGGCCGCCTTTCAGCGGGCCTTATCTGGTGATGCCGGGAAAGTGATTTTACATTGGTCTGAGTGATTCATTCTACTTCTGAATCAATGCATCAAATAAATTTAAGCAGGTAAATCAATGTCTTATGCAATTTTAGCGACCTGTCCTCGTAATATGGAGTATTTATTAGAGGCGGAGTTGCGATCATTAGGAGTGGCTGTTGATCGGGTGTCACCGTTGGGTGTGTATGCCCAGGTTGATTTGGCTCTGATGTACCGTGTGTGTTTGTGGTCACGATTAGCGAATCGCGTTTTATTACCTTTGTTCTCAGGTGAAGTGAATGATGTCGCCGCTGTAAGTCAGCTCTGTAGTCAATTTGATTGGTCCAGTGTCTTTGCGGTCGATCGTACGATTGCGATTGACTATTATGGCGAGTCACAATTTATAAACAACACCATGTATGGTGCACAGCTGGTTAAAGATGCGATTGTTGATTATTTCAGGCCAACCGGGCAACGTCCGAGTGTGGATAAACAGCAGCCCGATATTCGATTACAAGCCCATTGGCGTCGTGGCGTGTTAACGGTGAGTTTAGATGTTGTTGGCTATAGCTTGCATCAGCGAGGTTATCGACAACAGGCTGGGCGCGCTCCATTAAAAGAGAACATTGCGGCAGCCTTGTTGATCCGTGCGGGCTGGCCTGCTGTATTGGAAAAAGGCGGAGCCTTCGTTGATCCTTTTTGTGGATCAGGGACACTATTGATTGAGGCGGCATTAATGGCTGGGAATCGAGCCCCTGGATTATTGCGTCAAGATCAGTCGTTACTCTATTGGAAAGGACATGATAGCGCGTTATGGGAAACGATCAGAGAAGAAGCTTTATCGGCGCAAAAACCCGTTCAAAACCGATTTTATGGCTTTGATCAAGACGCTAAAATGATCGCGTTGACGAAACAGTGTGTCAGTCAATTAGCATTAGATGAGCAAGTAGACCTAAAGCAACAGCCCATTACGGCATTGCCTGCGTTGGCTGCACCAGGACTGGTGGTGACCAACCCCCCTTATGGTGAACGCTTAGATACGGTTGAGCGTTTAATCCCCGTGTATCAGGCGCTAGGGAAAGTACTTCATGCGCAGTGTCAGGGTTATCATGCAGCTGTTTTGACCACAGAGCCTCTGTTGGCTAAAGCGATTGGGTTACAGTCACATAAGCAGTATCAATTTTTTAATGGGCCATTGAAAGTCTCGTTGTATTGCATGGATGTCACACCTGAGAATCAATACCGCTCTTCTGATACACGAAGGTTGAGTGATGCCGCTCAAGGGTTATTGAATCGGTTAATGAAAAATAAAAAACGTTTATCACGATGGTTGAAGAGTGGGGTATCTAATTGTTATCGATTATATGATGCCGATTTACCGGAGTATGCTTTTGCGGTTGATGTCTATGGCGACTGGGTGCATGTTCAAGAGTATAAGCCACCAAAGTCGATTCCCGAGCATAAGGCTCAACAGCGTGTTGTGGATATGCTGCAGGTGTTACCGCAAGTGTTAGATATCCCAGCGAAACAGTTGGTTTTAAAACAACGGCAACGTCAAAAAGGCGCGCAACAATATCAGCCTTTAGCCCGCGATAAAAAAACACATATTGTGCAAGAGGGTCGTGCAAAGATTCAAGTGAATTTGCATGATTATTTAGATACGGGTTTGTTTTTGGATCATCGTCGATTACGCCTCCTATTTGCTGGTACATTAAAAGGTAAAAGGCTGTTAAATTGTTTTTGTTACACCGGTGTCTTTAGTGTTCAAGCAGCACTCGGTGGTGCTATTACGTGTAACGTGGATCTATCAAAAACCTATTTGCAGTGGGCAAAAGATAATTTTCAGTTAAATCAGTTGCCGATACATCAGCATCAGTTCATACAGGCGGATTGTATGACGTGGTTGGAGCGTGATCCTGATGAGAAATTTGATGTTGTATTGCTGGATCCACCGAGTTTTTCGAATTCAAAACGCATGGAGCAAGTGTTAGACGTTCAGCGAGATCACGTGATCTTGATTCAACAGGGTATGAAACACCTGACTGATGATGGTGTGTTGTATTTTTCAACGAATCTACAATCATTCCAGTTGTATGACGCAATTAAAACGGATTATTGCATTCAGGATATAACGCACCAAACGGTCGATGAAGATTTTAATCGACCTAAAAAGCCGCATCAGTGTTTTAAAATTAAAAAAATGTAGTGTGTTGTTAGTTTATTGCGCAATAGAGTGAAACCGTATTTAATAGTGTGCAAGGAAGCTAAGGTCATTAAGGAGAATGCAATGAATGAAGAATCCCGTTGCCCAGTGATGCATGGTGCCATGACACGCCAAGGTGATGAGCGTACATCCAATAAAGATTGGTGGCCAAACCAATTAAACTTATCTATTTTGCATCAACATTCGGCCGACTCTAATCCGTTAAGTGAAACGTTTCATTATCGTCAAGCCTTTGAAGCCTTAGATTACTTTGCATTAAAAGAAGATTTAACCGCATTAATGACAGACTCTCAATCTTGGTGGCCCGCTGATTATGGTCACTATGGTCCCTTTTTTATTCGCATGTCATGGCATGCCGCGGGAACCTATAGAACAGCAGACGGCCGTGGCGGCGGTGGCACGGGCGCCCAGCGTTTTGCGCCACTCAATAGCTGGCCTGATAACGGCAACCTCGATAAAGCTCGCCGATTACTGTGGCCTATTAAGCAAAAATACGGCCAGCAGATCAGCTGGGCGGACTTATTAATACTTGCTGGTAATGTCGCGATTGAATCTATGGGTGGTTATACCATTGGGTTTAGTGGCGGACGAGAAGACATTTGGGCGCCTGAGGAAGATATTTATTGGGGTTTGGAAAAGGAATGGCTCGATAATCAGCGCTATCGAGGTGATCGCGAGTTGGACTTACCATTAGCAGCGGTACAAATGGGATTAATTTACGTTAATCCTGAAGGTCCTGACGGCAATCCTGACCCATTAGCTTCCGCACAGGATATTCGTGAGACCTTTGCACGGATGGCAATGAATGATGAGGAAACAGTGGCATTAACTGCCGGTGGGCATACCTTTGGTAAGACGCACGGTGCCGGTGACCCAGATTTAGTGGGTGTTGAGCCTGAAGGTGCGCCAATCGAGGCAATGGGGCTGGGTTGGAAAAATGCCTTCCAAACAGGTAAGGGAAGAGATACCACAACCAGTGGTTTAGAAGGCCCTTGGACGCCTAACCCGGCACAATGGGATTATGATTATTTTAGGGTGTTGCTCGGTTATGAATGGGAGTTAACGAAAAGTCCGGCAGGTGCTTATATCTGGCGAGCTGTCGATCAACGTGAGGAGGATCTAGCGCCGCAGGTGGATGATCCTTCTCAAAAAGTACCCACGATGATGACAACAGCTGATATGGCGATGCGTGAAGATCCTGAATATCGAAAAATTTCAGAACGCTTCTTAAAAGACCCAGAGGCTTTTAAAGCAGCGTTTGCCAATGCTTGGTTTAAATTATTACACCGTGATATGGGGCCGCAAAGTCGATACCTTGGTCCGGAAGCCCCAACAACGGCTTTTATTTGGCAAGACCCTGTGCCTGCAGGACCTACCGATTACGATATCGATGTGGTTAAACAACGTATTGTGGCCAGTGAGTTATCCTTAACGGAGTGTGTTGAAACCGCTTGGGCCAGTGCCTCAACCTACCGTGGTTCAGATCGACGAGGTGGTGCGAATGGCGCACGTATTCGTTTAGCACCACAACATCAATGGGCTGTGAATAAGCCAGAACAACTGAATCGGGTCTTGGCAAAACTCGAGCCGATTGCGAGCGAAACGGGAGCATCACTAGCGGATGTGATTGTGCTGGCGGGCAATGTGGCGATTGAAACAGTCAGTGGTGAGTCAGTGCCTTTTGTGCCAGGGCGTGGCGATGCCGCGCAAGTTGATACCGATGTGGATTCATTTGCAGTCTTAGAGCCCGATGCCGATGGCTTTCGCAATTTCTTTCATGCATCGTCTGGGTTGTTACCTGAGGACGCCTTGATCGATAAAGCACAGTTATTAGGTCTGTCTGCACCTGAAATGACGGTGTTAGTGGGTGGATTACGCGCATTAGGTGTTACACACGATAATTTAGGTATCATGGGTGATAGCACGCCGACATTAACGCCCGTCTTTTTTAGACAGTTGTTACAGATGGATGTTGAGTGGCAGCCAACAGCCAATGACTATGTTTACCAGAGTCAATGCCGTGAATCTTCTGAAGCCAGTTTCAGGGCTTCTCGGATTGATTTGGTGTTTGGTTCTAATGCGCAACTGCGTGCTATTGCAGAGGTGTATGCTTCAGATGATGCGAATGATCACTTTACCCATGATTTTATTAGAGCTTGGAATAAGGTGATGAATGCGGATAGGTTATCATGATGAATGAAAAGGATGGGTTGATGAGAAAAGATAATATGATTATATACTTCTTAGTGTGTTATCTATTGCCATTATTATTAGCCAGTCCCTTTTTATTATCAGCTTCATCTGACGCACACGTTATCGTCATAGCTTTTGTATTAACAGGGCTCCTTGTATTCAAAACATCCAGCCATCATGGCGGTAGGTTTGTTAGTTTTTTAACTGTCTTGGTGAGCATGTTGATTCTTGGTTTGATGATTTGGTGCATAGAGAGTATTCGTCAAGCAATCTGGGGGAAGGTAGAACCTTATTTTATTTATAGTTTCATTGCGACTTTTGTTGTTGGGTCATTAAGTTGTCTTGTGGAGGGCTACAAGAACAATAAAATCAGCAGAGAAAAATATTCGATCATTATTGGTTGTCTGGCAGTGGTATGCTTTGTTGTGATCCTTTTGATAAAGCGAGCGGGTGTTGACAGTCATATTCCCTTCATTGATTCTCCAATAGTATTTGGCTGTATAGTAGGGTTTAGTGCAGGATGTTTTTTATACCTTGCCACATATCGACTGATCTTTCCTTGTATCAATCAGTTTTCTCATATGATTGATTATTTGGTCATAATGATTTTACCTGCCGCTGCATTTTTTATTGGATATTTTGTGATTGCATTAGTTTTTTCCGGTTTTTATGCGGTGATAGAACAATTTCTGCCAGGTTCGTTTGCTTATTCGAATGGCCAGATACCTTTCAATGATTATCTCTATTTTTCCATTATGACTATTTCCACTTTAGGTGATGCTAATATTTCTGCCATTGGATTGGTGGTGAGATGGGTGGAGATATTGGAGCTCATTGTGGGACTTATTTGGGTGACGGTTGTTTTGGCAGCAACATTAGGTTTTGTTCAAGAAAAGTTTAATGTCATTGCTAATAGTCGCAAATGAAATTATTCAGTAAGGACTCTGAAATGAGCAGTGACAGCCGAAGGCGCTGGATCATTATCTATTTATTAATTGCAATGCCTATCTCTGGTGCCTCAGTTGATATTTACGTGCCTTCATTGCCAGCCATGACAGCCTATTTTAATACGACACCGGGGATGACACAGTTAACGATTAGTGTGTTTTTATTAGGTTATAGCTGCTTTTGTTTGTTATTTGGGCCTCTATCAGATGCCATCGGACGTAAAAAACCATTAGTATTTGGTGCTGTGCTTTATGTACTTTCTGCATTATGTATTACGCTCTCACCGACGATTTATGTGTTATTGTTTTTTCGATTTATTCAAGGTGTAGGGGTTGCTGCTATTGCGGGCGTAAGTCGTGCAATTACACCCGATGTTTTTGAAGGTCAGGAGTATTATCGTGTGGTTAATATGACTACCATTGCGTGGTCCATCGGCCCTATCGTGGCGCCATTTATTGGAGGATACTTTCAGCACTACTTGTCGTGGAAATGGTGTTTTTATACGTTAGCTTTTTATGGCTTCATTCAATTGAGTCTTATGGTGTTAGTCTTACCGGAAACGCTCTATCAGAAGTCCTCTTTTTCTTTCTCGTTACTGGTTGATAGGAGTAAAACACTGTTATCGTCATCGGTATTTATCGGTGCGGTGTTCATTTCAGGATTTGTTTATGCGTGTATCGTTGTCTTTAATACCATGGGTCCATTTTTAATTCAGGTAGTACTAGGGCGCACATCTATTTTTTATGGCTATGTTGCCTTAGGGATGGGTGTCGCTTTTTTTCTTGGGAACTATGTGAACAAAAGGATGATTTCACGTGACGCTCGTGTCCGGTTAGATATGGCTGCGGTGGTTATGATCATCGCCGTTCTGGTGGAAGTGGCTATATTATTAGTTGCTCCAATTAATATTTATAATATCATCATACCCACAGGTATGATTATATTTTGCTGTGGGATCTATTTCCCAAACACTTATGGTGCAGCATTACGTTTGTACCCAGAATTTTCAGGGACAGCTAGTGCCGTATTGAGTGCCTGCTTTATTTTTCTGGCATCTGTAGCGAGTGCTATTGCGAGTCTTCTAAAGGATCATCATCAAACTGATTTCAGTGTGTTTTTTTTAGGTATCATCTTGTTATTATCCTTAACCTATGTTTGTTGGTATCGCCCGTCATTGATGTCTAGAGAGTGATCTCATCATGTGTCAATCAAGCAGCATAAGCCACTAGCACCTATTTTTATGGCATGAAACACCAAAAATACAGTAGTCAATACTTTACAATCGAGCGTGTCTGCATTAACGAAACTTAAAATACAGGTCAGCTGTCACCATAAGATCAGTCGCGATTACAGTGCTATCATCACAGAGTACTTTTGTGGGCGCTCTTTTGTTGTGATGTTCGATCGTCTGCTTATGTTGATTTCTCAAGATTTTAAGACAGGTTGGGTGACAGTCTAAATGATATAACAAGTAATCATTAAGAAATTATTAATTTTAGAGGGGGGGTGGGTTTATCCTATTGTTTTTTCTGTTTTTTTGACATGCTATGGCTGGATGGTTACAGCAAAGGAATCCGATGATACCAGTAGGAACGGCACTCAATGCGACCAAAGGGCTTGTTCATGCTGGACAGCTTGCGAATCAAACCGTCAATGCTTTGAATACCGCAGATTCTGTTCTTAATAAGCTTTTACCCGAGGGAGAGGGACAAATGCCAGCAAAGGATGAGACCACTTATACAACAGCGAAGACTGTATTAACAGACAATGTGATGATT
>JABABC010000260.1 GCA_014238445.1 Coxiellaceae bacterium | reverse complement strand
TTAATGCGATTCACCGAATCTTTATCAATAGTTTTACCCACTGGGATGATTTTAAACGCTTGCAACATCATGCGAACATACCATTTCTCATAAACATCATGACTCATCGCAAAACGTACAGGTCGAGGGCTCGCAATTTGAATAATGGCCCAATCAAAAAAACTGGTATGATTTCCTAATAACAAGACAGGACCACGAGAAGGAATATTATCCAAGCCATAAACATCAATAGAGAAAAATCGTGAGGCCACAAAGTACATGATAAAGCGCACCAGGCCCTGTGGCACCCAATACAACGCTAACACAGCCACGGTTAATGCAATCACAAAAATAAACCGCAGCATATAAACAGGACTAACACCGCCTTCCATGGCTAAGACAACAACAAAAACTGCCAGCAAAATAGCTAAATGTTGCACCCCACCAATCACGCCCATCACACGGCCTAACTGCTTCGTTTTCGAGCCAAACTGAACCAAGGCATTAACCGGGACTAACAACATGCCACCAAAAAACCCATACGCAAAAAAAGTGAGATGAATCACCCAAGCAGACTCTAGTACAGGAAATAGCAATAAGCTAAAGGTCAACCCTAAAGCCGCCAGCATAACATAACCTGACTCAATGAATAATTTTGAGAGTCGACCTGCATATAAGGCTCCGACAACAACCCCCAACATACCATCCACCAATAATTCATATGCCCCAAAAGGTGAGGCTAAGACAGCTTGATTATGAATGAATGCAGGAAAACATAAAAACAACACAGCACTGGTAGACCAAAAACTCACCGCACCTGTCAAGCACGCTAATACGACCGGCTGCTTAAACATCGAGTCAAAGCCGGAACGCAAGGATTGCTCAGCCAGCTTCGCTCGCAATTCAGAGAATGACAAAGGGCCTAGGTTTTTAACCGCCGGAAGACGGCCAGCAAACAACCACTGTATCAAAGCTACCACCACCAACAGACTTGTCGCGGGTGTTGTGAGCTGCAACAGAGCAGAGCCGGCATGATCTGCACCTTGCACCTGAACAACATAAGCTGGCATATCGAGCAAAAAAGAAAAAGCCACAATGGCTAACAACACCGCCGCCGCTGTGACAAAAACAATCAATGCGTTACCCTGAGCAATAAAACTTTTTCCATAACTCTGCTTAACAAAAGCATATCGCGCAGGAGAAGTAAGGGCGCGCTCTAAAGAAAATAAAGCAATAGACGCAAAACTTAACCAAACCCAGCCCTGCCAATGACACAACACCACCCACAACGCTATGATCAGTGTTGTCAAAGCACCTAATCGCTGCACCCAAGCCTTATCGTAGTAATCCGCCAAGGTGCCTGCCAAGGCAAACAACAAGACAAATGGCAACGCTAACATCGCCGCAGCAGCCAATAGCAACCACAAACCAACAGACGTACTCACAACACGCGTTAACACCTCCGTGAGCAAAAACAAATGGCCAAACAACACAAACACATTACAAAAGATCGTGATTAAATATGCAGGAACCGTCTTTTGTAAAATATATTTAAACATAGTAACTCCCAATCAGTTAAAACTGACCTTTTAAAATAATAGTGAAAATAATTGCTTGGGATCATGTCCCTTAGGAGGCAACAGATCCATTGTCTGGCCTAACTGATACTGCTCCATTAACCGATAGATTAATTTCATGACAGAATAATCCTCCAATGCAAAGCCAACCGAATCAAACAGTGTAATCTCATCCGCTTGCTCTCGACCCTTAGCTTGTCCTGTGACTATCTCCCATAATTCCGCATGCACTTCCCCCGAGAATTGTTGAATCTCACCTTCTTGTTCTGTTTGTGGTTTATATTCAACAACAATCTTACAGTCAGCTAACACGGTAGGATCTAATTCCGTTTTATTAAAACAGTCGCCTCCAATGGCATTGATATGTACACCAGGCACTAAATGGCCGGGAGTTAATAAGGCAGCACGTTGTTTTGCGGCTGTAGCCGTAGTGATGATATCAGCACCTGAAATTGCCTCTTCGATGCTTGAGCAACGAATTAATGTCAGGTCAAATGGCCGAAGATTTTCCTCAAATTTATCCATGGCTTTAGCATCTGTATCATAATAACGGATGTGATCCAGCCCCAATGCATAATGATGCGCCATCACTTGAAATTCACTTTGCGCACCACAACCTATCATGGCAAACACCTTGGCATCAGATCGAGCCATGTAAGTACTAGCTAATGCTGATGTTGCTGCTGTACGCAATGCCGTTAACAAGGTCATCTCGCTGATCATTAATGGATAACCTGATTCCACATCAGCTAGTAACCCTAAACCGACCACAGTGAACCAGTCTTTCTTAGGATTGTTGGGATGCCCATTCACATATTTAAAAACATACAACTCATCAGTTGATGCTGGCATTAATTCAATCACACCATGATCATAGTGTGTGACATGACGAGGACATTTTCGAAAAGCATGCCATTGTGAGAAATCTTCTTGAAGCTCCGTTAATAATAAACGATACCACTCACCTAAACCGACTTGCTGCATTAACGCGCGAACATCAGACAATGTCACCAACTTCA
>JABABC010000253.1 GCA_014238445.1 Coxiellaceae bacterium | reverse complement strand
GGTGATTTTACAAGGAATTGGTCGAATGGGAAGGGAACCAGAGAATTATTTGCGGTTCAAATCCATGAATTGCTTCTGAAGTTGAAAGTTTTGCCGTTTTCAGTGGTTTCTTCACCGGCCAGTTTTACAAACATCGGTGTTAACTCAGAGGGATGCGGTAAAGTCTCAGGGTCTTCTCCCGGCATGGCCTCGGCGCGCATTGCTGTTCGGACAGCCCCAGGATTAACAAGATTGACACATACATTGGAATTAGCATTTTCATGCGCCCACGTTTTTGCAAGAGCTTCAACAGCGGCTTTGGAAACCGAGTAACTCCCCCAAAAGGGTCGGCAGGAATTAGCCGCGCCTGAACTGATGAATATAGCTCGCCCAGCATCCGATGCTTGCATCAGTGGATTAAGTGATCTGATTAAGCGCCAATTAGCAGTAACATTAATAGCCATGACTTTATCATAGGTTTTGGGTTCAATATGCCCAAGTGGCGATAGCCCACCAAGGATACCCGCATTAGCAAGAAGAATATCTAATTTACCCCAGCGCTCATCAATGGTAGCCCCTAATCGATCAAGGCCATCGTAATCTGTTAAATCAAGAGGAACGAGTGTAGCAGAACCGCCTTGTGATGTGATTTCATCGTCAAGTTCTTCAAGTCCACCAACTGTGCGCGCTAGCGCGATCACATGAGCACCTTCACGTGCGTAAGCAAGAGCTGCATGATACCCAAGCCCACGCGAAGCACCCGTTACAAGAGCGATTTTTCCTTCTAGTTTTCCCATGCTGATTTCTATTGACCTTGTCGCTCAGCAAGCAGAGAGAAATTATGAACATTACTGCTATCATTTTGATCAGTAAGTTCAGTTGGATACTCATTGGAAAAACAAGCATCGCAAAATTGAGGGGTTTCGCCATTACGACCCTTTTCACCAGCGGCTCTGTAAAGTCCATCCAGTGAGATGAAACCCAGCGAGTCGACTTTGATAAAATCAGCCATTTCTTCGACCTTCATCCGCGAAGCCAGTAATTTTTGTCTTTGAGGTGTATCTACCCCATAAAAGCAAGGCGACATGGTTGGTGGACTGGCGATCCTCATATGCACTTCAGCAGCACCAGCATCACGAACCATTTGTACGATTTTTTGCGAAGTGGTTCCGCGAACAATCGAATCGTCAACCAGCACAACCTTTTTGCCTTCAATGGTTTTGCGATTGGCATTGTGTTTAAGTTTCACACCCATATGGCGGATTGAGTCTGTTGGTTGAATAAATGTACGCCCAACATAATGGTTACGAATGATGCCCAGTTCAAATGGAAGCTTAGCGCCTTGCGCAAACCCAATCGCAGCAGGAACGCCAGAGTCTGGTACAGGAATGACAATATCTGCATCGACCGGCTTTCAGTTGCAAGCTCAACACCGATTTGTTTACGCACATCATAAACATTATGACCGCCAAATATCGAATCTGGACGGGCAAAATAAACATACTCAAAAATGCAAAACCGATTGCCCGTTTTTT
>JABABC010000254.1 GCA_014238445.1 Coxiellaceae bacterium | reverse complement strand
TAGAAGCCGGGCGGCAGTTTAAAGACAGTGCGGTTAATGTGATGTTCGGTGAAAGTTAAGCCCTGTGATTTGCGGTCTACCACACAACACTAAAATTAAAAAACCACTGTAAAAACAGACCATTAAATAGACACAAAAAAACTCCGGAGCGTTTGTACTATAATAGTAAAGCACAGAACAAAAGGAGCGTGAAATGAAACTATTATTAACAGCACTCTTTACAATGGGCTTGTTCTTTGGAGGGCTGGCGATGCCTGTGAATGCGGTTGCTGTAAGCCATGAGAACAAGATCACAAAGAAAAATGAACCAAACATAATGGAACTCGATGTCAAATCAGAAAGGGGGCTAAGCTTGGTGCATGCGCTGAGGTAATAGATCACCACTGTGAAACTAATTAAACCTAATAGGGCTGAGGAGTAGAATGATAAGTAACTGTCACATAAACTACGCCCTTGTATTCTCCAATGCTCCGATGACAATTAACGCACATCACTGATTAAGAGAGTAAACTGGCTGCGAACTGAATAATGGGAGTAGTTTAACTCCTTGATAAAACAAGTTATTGATAGTATTGGGATCTCTGCGCCGCAGAAGAGCATCGACACTGGTCCTTCATCCTGCTTTGGCTATTACCCTGATTCAGAATGCGGCCCTTAGTACATAGCTACCGGCGAGTGCGATACCAATGGTGGGAACATAAAGCAGCACTGCCGCTTCTAAGGCACGATTAAAGCCTCCAGGTATGCTTCTAAACGAGCAGCAGGATCTTGTGCTTGCGTGATGGGTCGACCCACTACCAAATAATTAGACCCATCTTGAAAGGCCTGCTGCGGCGATTGAACACGCTGTTGATCGTGCTCTTCTGTGTCCGGCAAACGTATACCTGGGGTCACTAAAACACAAGACGAAGGCAAGTGCTCTCGTAATCGACGGGTTTCCTGCGCTGAGCACACCACACCTTCTAAGCCCGCATTCACAGCCACTTGCGCATAGCGACTCACCAGCTGATCAACAGGTTCTTGGTACCCTAAAGCCTTCATATCATCCTGATTTAAGCTGGTTAACACCGTCACGCCAATCAACAAAGGACGCTGATCACAGCGCGCATCACTCACCCCTGCTACAGCGGCTTCTAACATTGCCGTGCCACCCTGGCAGTGAACATTCAACATCCACACCCCCAGTTCTGCCGCAGCACAACAGGCTTGTCGAACCGTGTAAGGAATATCATGAAATTTCAAATCTAAAAAAACATCAAAGCCCCAATCAACCAGACGCCTCACAAAATCCGGCCCAAAACGTACGAACAGGTGTTTCCCCACTTTAAGTCGACATTGTTGGGGGGATAACTGCTTCACGAACGCCAACGCGGCAGTGTCTGTCTCATGATCTAAGGCAATAATAAGGGGTGATCCAACCTGGTTCATAACACAGGCTTCCGAGCTAACACGTCTATCGAACGGATCGGCTTAGTGCTTGACCAGGTCTGACAACTTGGGCATAACCAATGCAGCGTTGTCCCAGAAAAGCCGCACTGCAAACAACGATAAGTTGATTGCCCTGACAATAAAGCTTCTAAATGTCGCTCTAATTTCAGTAGCTTTTGAGCATCAGGCACAGAAGCACTGTCCGCATAGCATTGAATTAAGGGCGTTAAAGCCCACAACGAACCATGTGTAGCGACGTAATTTTCAAGAAAATCTATCGCGGTTTGCAACCCATGTTGTTGATACAGTGTCTTTGATAAATAAGCTGCTATATCAACAAACGGTGTCGCCGAGAATATACGTTGAAGGTATTGAGCAAACGCTTCCTGCTGACCACATTGTTCATAACACATCGCCATATTATCTAATATCTCAGTGACGTAGTTGGGGTCTTCATCCATCACACGTTCAAAAGCTCGGATACTCACGGTATAATCCTGAGCTAGAACAGCGGCTTTGGCCTCTAACAAATACGCTCGCACGCAATGACGATCAATGCTTTGTGCTTTTTGCAGATAACGCTTGGCTTCTTGCAGCCTATGTTTCTGTAGCATCTCATCAGAGAGTTCACAATAATAGTGTGCTATATTAAGTCGATAAGAAGAACCTGAAAAAACCGCTAAGCGTTGAGCGATTTTTATAGCCTTATCCCATTCTTTTTCTAAATGATAAATCTGCAACAACAATAATAAGCTTTGCCCATCGTGTTTATCATGCTCAGAAAGCTCTAAGAAGATTTTCTCCGCGCGATCCAAAACACCTGCGCTTAAGTAATCTTCACCTAATGCTAATAAAGCCTGATGCCGGTGATGCTGATCCAATTGAGGTCGAGCGATTAAGTTCTGATGAATTTTTATCGCACGATCCACCTCTCCACGCCGCCGAAACAAGCCGGCTAATGCGAGATGAGTTTCAACTGTATCGCTATCAATTTCCATTAATTTAATGAACACATCAACCGCCTTATCCGGCTGTTCATTAATCAGAAAATTCAAACCTCGAAAATAATCACGTTGAAAGCGAACCGGAAATCCCAAACGGTCTCGCAAATAGGATCGGCGACCAAACAGCCAGGCGCCCAAAGCGACAACGGGGAAAAAAACATAAGCAAATACAGTCATAAAGATGTGGTATCCGATAAAGGTAAAGTGCGTAAGTTATCCAACTCTTTTTGAGCGCGCTTTAATTCCGATTTTAAGCTGGCACGTTGAGTGTGCGATCGAAACATCCAAGGTACTAAGGCAGATATACCAAGAAAGGCGCCTACACATAAGACCAAGAGTAACAATAATGGAACGTAGACCTTAGTTGAGCCTAAGGGATGATGTAGATTCACTGAAAATGAATTCATAGTCGTAAAGAGTGCAACCAGACAGGCCACAACAAACCAAAACAAGGTCACAATGTATTTCATTTTTTTCCTTACTCCATGAAAAAGTGACGCTCCAATCAGCGAACAAAACCCAGTCAGGGTAATGCGCCTTAACTGGGTTTATTGTGACCCACTTCCATTTAAAAGCAAGGGAAGCGAATAGCATCTCAACGATAACGTCGTGTTAGTCGTCTTTATTCTTCATCTGCTCTTTCAGTAAATCACCTAGTGTCGTTTTCGTGGGGACCATAGGTTTTTGCTGTAAAGAAGCACTGCCTCCAGACGTCCTATCTTCTAAGAGCGCTTTTCTAGATACCACTAACTGATGGGCTTTCTTGTCGATATACATTAATTTCACATCGACTTCTTCGCCTACCGTTAATACATCAGATAAGCTATCCGTGTGCTCAATGCTATAGTCAGCAATGCGCATGATGGCATCCATTTCGTCAGTGAGCTTGAATACGGCCTGCTTTTCTAGGATTTCTTTTACTGTCGCGGTGATCACAGCGCCATCACCTTGAGCCGTTAAGAACTCCGCCAATGGGTCTGTTTCCAATTGTTTCACACCTAATGAGATACGCTCACGTTCCGCATC
>JABABC010000252.1 GCA_014238445.1 Coxiellaceae bacterium | reverse complement strand
CATCATGTCTAAGTTTGGGATTGAAGTCGAAAATGATAACTACCAGCGTTTTCGTGTGAAGACTGGGCAGGTTTATCAATCTCCTGGCAAGTTAATGGTTGAAGGGGATGCATCATCAGCATCATATTTTCTAGCAGCAGGAGCCATCAAAGGGGGGCGAATCAAAGTGACTGGAATCGGCAAGAAAAGCATTCAAGGTGATGTTGCGTTTGCAAAAGTTCTAGAAGACATGGGTGCAAATGTAGAATGGCATGATGAATTTCTGATTGTTGAGGGAGGGGAGCTCACGGCTGTGGATCAGGATATGAATCACATGCCAGATGCTGCCATGACAATTGCTACTACGGCGCTATTTGCCAAGGGAACGACAGCAATACGCAATATTTACAACTGGCGGGTCAAAGAAACTGATCGTCTATTTGCTATGGCCACTGAGTTACGAAAAGTGGGTGCGGAAGTGGTAGAAGGTGATGATTTTATTGAAATCACTCCGCCTACGAGCATCCAGCATGCATCTATTGATACATATGATGACCACCGCATCGCGATGTGTTTTTCATTGGTTGCTCTAGATCCCAATTGCGGTATTACAATCAATGACCCAGGCTGTACTGCCAAGACATTCCCTGATTATTTTGAACGCCTCGCATCAGTAAGCAAATAGCATAATAACCCCTTAAAATACACATCATGATTACTCCATACATTGCCGTTGCTATCGACGGTCCAGCAGCTTCCGGTAAAAGCACCGTGGCTAAAACACTAGCTAAAGAACTTGGTCTCATCATGGTCAATACTGGTGCGATGTATCGCGCTGTGGCATGGGCTACCATCAAGCATGACGTTGATCCAGACGATCACGCCGGCGTGCTGAAAATGCTAGAGCAAGTGGATTTTCGTTGTGGTGTTACTGACAATCTTTCAACTGTTCTTGTAGATGGAGTTGATCCGGGTGAGGCACTACGCCAAGATGCAGTCAATACCAGAGTTTCAAGAATTGCAGCGATTTCTGAAGTACGTAAATTGTTGGTGGAAATGCAGCGCGGCTACCTTAAGCTCGGCTCAGTAGTAATGGAAGGGCGTGACATAGGATCAGTTGTATTTCCCGACACACCATTCAAAATTTATATTGAAGCTTCTGAGCAAGTCCGTCGCATGCGCCGAGCTGCCGAAGGTATTGTGGATGACCCTACAGCTCGTGATAAAGAAGATAGCGAGCGCGAAAGTTCCCCGCTGATCATTTCAGAAGGAGCCAAGGTGATCGACTCCAGTGAACTTACTATTGAGCAAGTTGTCGATGCAGCGGTGCAGTTCTTGGTTGATCGTGGTGCACCACAGGAAATTCTCGCTAGAGTAAATTAGAAGCACTTTTTATATCTATGAAAACTGTCTATTGGGTGGGCTACACATTCTTTCATGCCGCTGGAAAAGCTTTTTTTAACCGTCGCATAATTAACGAGCATAAATTAGTCAATGACGGTGGAGTCCTGATGTGTGCAAACCACGAGAGTTTTCTTGATCCACCATTGATTGGCATATCACATCCCCTTGATGTGACCTACTTGGCTCGTAAGACTCTCTTTAAAGGTTTTTTTAAATGGCTATACACTCAGTGGGATGCCATTCCGATTGATCAAGAGAACCCTGACATGACAGGGTTGAAGAATATTATTAAAGCTCTTAAGTTAGGCAAGAAGGTTGTCATGTTTCCAGAGGGTGAGAGAACACTAGACGGGGAATTAAATCCGGGCTTACCGGGCGTAGGACTTATTGTATCTAAGGCCCAAGCAGTGGTACAACCAATGCGTATATTTGGTGCATATGATGCCCTACCACGCGGCTCGGGTAAGATGCGGTGCAACCAAATCGATATCGTCGTCGGTGATCCCATCTATTTTACCAAAGAAGAGTTCAAGACACTTCGTGGCAAAGATGGCTACCAAAAGATCTCAGACAGAATCATGCAAGCGATCAGTGAGATAACCCCTGAGGGTTAGAAGGTTTCTAGCCACATTTAGAATGCTTAGTGTAATAGCTTCTAAACGTCGATGAATGGCTCATCGTCGAAGCGTTGTTTTTTACTCTGCATCGTGGGTTCGTTAGAGTCTTTATTTTTAAAATGCTTTCTTAGTTGGAGAGCAAAGCTGCTGATTACAAACCCGATGACAATAGCGAAGATCGAGAATAGGCGTAACATAGTCGCAGCTGCGGCAGCTGGGTGGCTGATAATCCAATAGCCCAAAATGAAGCTTAAGATTGCGGTAAGGCAAAGTAGGCCAGCTCCACGGTTCCTAAAACCAAGGTTCAAACTGATAGTTCCAAGTACAAAACCTTTCAATATGAGTACCCAACCGAGAAGCATCAAGATCGACTGAGCCATAAATTGTGGGTTTAGAAGCAATAAAAGTCCCAGCCCTAGGGAGAGAATTCCTGAACCTTTGGTTAGACTGCGTCCGGGTTTTTCTGAATTTTTTAAT
>JABABC010000249.1 GCA_014238445.1 Coxiellaceae bacterium | reverse complement strand
TTACATCATGAGGGTTCATTGATTGAGCGACACAACGTCACTCGTCATTGATAGATAGTGTACAGGGCAGACCTTAAGGGAATATTAAATTATCCCAATATTGTCCAATTTGGCGTCTTTTTGTTGAAATTTTAAACAGAAAGATTAAGGAAATCTTAAGCTATAAAGGGGCAATAGGGGCTAATCATACAGCAGCTCATCCAATGGCACTTCATTAGACGATGGACTCATCCGAATTAAGTCATACAGTGAATCAACTATACAAAATAATCGCAAAATATCAGGCGTATACTCATCAAACTGGACTTTAGCCCCCAATAGGGCATCTGTTTCATCTTCGAGCTTGATACCTAAGCCATAACCCAAGCATAAGGATGATAGCTGATCTGCCCGTTTCGCTAATCCGGGCAGAATACCCGTAGTAGAGAACATTTCAGCGTAGCTAATAGGTCGCCCTTTTAATGTAAAGGTTTTCTTAGTTTCTCGTGCGATAGCTTCTAACCGTTGTTGTAACTCCATCACTCACACCACCAAGGCACAGCCATTTTTCGAGGACCAGCAAAAAAACCACGAATATAGCGGAAAAACACCATAGGCGAAAAACCATAACGGTTTAACACCGTAAAAAAAAGCATGGTGACTAACGCCACACCCAATGTCCATAAGCGAACATGCATTAAGAAGATCAGCATGGGGAACGCAGCCTTACCATCCCAAATAAAGAATCGCACAGAACGTGCAGAATCACGCCAATGTGCATTCATATTGATGGGAGCGGGCATAATGTGGTCCTCTGCTGGGGTTAATAGTGAAGTGATTGTACCAAACATTAAGAGTAGTTTAAATAGTTACCAAAAAAAAAGGAGAAAGTTGTTTTTTTTAATATAGCCTTAAGGATACTATCGTACAATATCTGAACTTAAACGAGCTAATGGGCTCCTATAATGAATTAACCCAACACACACAAGAAGCTAAATTATGTTAAAAATCAACTCGATATTAGTACTTGGCCTAGCCCTCACCCTGACAGGCTGTTCTTCTGACAGCAAGAAAGTGGTTGACCTCAACCTGTCCTACATGACAGACAGTAGCGCGCCAGCTCAAACGAATGATGCCAAAGCACAACAGCAAATTGCTGAAGCTGCCTCGTCCATCAACCAGTCATTAGCTGAACTATCTAATATCCAACAGGCCACTCATCCTGATATCAGCATGGACTCTCCCATTAACGCACAAGCGACCGGCATGACCCAAGTCACATCGATTGACTTTAACGGTACTCTGGATGATGTACTGAAGAACATTGCCCAAATGAGCAACTATAAGCTCAACGTGATTGGCACGCCACCCGCAATCCCTGTCATCATTAACTTACACGCCAAAAATAAGACACTCGCTGACATTCTGCGCAATGTCTCATACCAAGCCGCCAAACAAGCAACGATAAAAGTTTACCCTAAAGACAACGTGATTGAATTACGCTATCACCACTATTAATACCCACGGAGTTTATGTCTCATGTCTAGAGCATTACGAAAAATGATTTGCCAGGTGGTTGTAGCAAGCAGTCTACTCATTGCAGCTTCAAGCACTTTTGCTTCAGATACCGAAACAGTATCTGCACAACTTGGGTATATCAAACCCAGCGACCTACCTCAAACACACCAGACAATTAATAAAGTTCGCTTGCAAGCCATTCAAGAAACGGCAACCGGGTTAGGTGCCAAAGGTGCGCTCGCTTGGAGAGCGAAAGCGATCAACCAATCGTTAGTCAAAGCGCAATCTCACCTTGAAAACATGTTCAACTTTAATCAACTCTTATTAGAACACAATGTATTACCTCCTGTTCTTGTTGAATCGAACAACAACCTAAGCCTCGATGGCGATAGTGCTATTCGTTTAAACAGCAAAACCTATAAAATCATTCAATCAGCTCGCTTTGTCACAGCGCCTCCTACTTGGCGCGAATACCTCTGGATGAACTATAATCCACCTAGCGTACCCAGCAAGAGCTTATTACCAGAAACACAAGATGAAGCTAAAGTGTGGAATGCCTGCTTAAAGAAAGGCTGGCTACAAGGCATTGACCAAGCCAATGATATTTTTCGCAGCAACCTTGATCGCATGAAACGTGATTTTCTTGGCATGGTCCTGTATCGTAAACTACTCAGTCAACATATGGTGAGCTCACCGTTTGTTGCCCAAACGAACTTAGGCGTTACGGGTGATGCGAATGAAATTCATATCAATGACCAAGTGCTACGAATTACAGCTAAATCACAATTACAAACCGATGCCTCAAAATGGCAACCCGTATTCACTCACTAACCTTATACAGGCTATGATAAAGCGCTTATCATGGCCTTTTTATAACACGGGAGAGCAAAATCCATGACATCCGATAACACGCTATTACTCCCTAACGAACCTTCACGATTTGAACCACGACACATCGACGACTTACTCGTGTTTGCTCATGAACATGATGCCTCTGATGTCACCATTCAAACTGATGCTGCTATCATGGTCGAAATTCATGGTCGCTTACATAAAATCAGTCGACGTCGACTCTCTAACGCCGAAGTAGGTGATCTATTAAATGCTATCTATGGCCCTAACGGAACGACCCAGCTGATGCGTGGTGAAGACCTTGATACTCATTATGAAGTTCGCCCGAATCGTAATCAACGCTTCCGTCACCGGGTGAATGCGGTCGGTTGTCATGTTGATGGCCATGAAGGCATTCAAATCACAATCCGAACCATTCCCTCTGCTCCACCCTCATTGGCCTCACTCAACTTACCCAAGGCTATCACTGATGCCATTGCGCCTCATGAAGGTGTGGTGTATATCACAGGGGCAACTGGTTCTGGTAAATCCACCTTATTAGCCGCCATGATTAAAGAGCTGGCAGAAGACCCTGAAAGTCACCGAAAAATATTAACGTATGAGTCCCCTATTGAGTTTGTCTACGACAGCATTGAAACACCCACAGCACTGATCAGCCAATCTGAAATTCCACGTAATTTACCTACTTTTGCCAGCGGTGTACGCAACGCGTTACGCCGTAAACCTCGACTCATCCTGGTGGGTGAGGCACGTGATGCAGAAACCATGAGCGCTGTATTAGAAGCCGCACTCACAGGGCACCCCGTATACACCACCCTACACAGTAATGGGGTTGCAGAAACCATTCGACGCTTAGTGGGTAGTTTCGCGCAAGAAGAACGCTTAGGTCGCACTATTGATATCATTGAGACCATGCGACTCATTGTGTGGCAACGCCTGGTTCCATCGGTCGATGGCAAGCGCATTGCACTAAGGGAATACTTAGCCTTTAACGAAAACATTCGTGATCGCCTCCTAGACAGTGACCCTGACAATATCACAGCGACAACCAGAGCTTTAGTCAAAGAGTTTGGCCAACCCATGCAAGTGGATGTCGATGAAAAATATGCCCAACAATTGATTTCTGAACGCACATATAAAGTACTCTCAGCTCGTAATCGCTATGAAAACGCTTAAGAAATCACGCCTAGGGCTCTACACTATTCTAATCACCTTCATACTTGGCCTCATTGGACTGGCAATCCATCCCGTATTTTCCTATGGCCTTACTGTCTGCCAATGGATCCTGTTTGCCATTACCATTTGGGCATTTTTCTGCAATCACTCACACCCAAGTACTCACAACCTAACACTTAAACAACAACTCACTATTTATCGATCTATTTTTCTTCTACAGAGTCTATGCATTATTCTATTCTACGCGCTCACTACAGCACTCAATCTATGGCAACCCGATGTTGGCATTAACACCGGACTTCCTTTTCACTTTTCACTCACCACCATCACACTGCCTAATGGGTTATTCCCATGGACAGCCATAGCGTTAATCGCTATTGCATTACAACAACATAATCAACGTAGCGAAAACATCAGCTACCCTATGGACTGCTGCCCACCCTGCTTTCACCGACTGAAAAAACAAGGTGACATCTCACGTATTGTCAACACAGCCTTTCAAACCAGCAATCAAATGATGTTCGTTTTATTCCTAGTCTGCGTCACTCTATTAGGCTCTGCCTGGCTACTCCAACAAACGGGACACGTTATTCCTACACGTAACTTACTGACAAGCCTTACCCTGCTCATTGTCACCGCATGCTACCTCATGAACACCCGTATCAAACACCGTATTTATCAGTTATGTCAACAAACCGTACCTGCGCTCTTGATCATTAGCCTCAGCTTAGTGATCATGACTTTAATCATCACGGGTTCCGCTATGATCACACCGGACCCAATAACCCCTATCTCCACAGACACCACCACACAATGGTTACTACGTGATGGCTGGCAGCCTTACTGGGATCTCTTTTTACACTATGGATGGGTCGGTGTGATTGCTCTACTATCACCCTACCTGGCTTATCGTGGTCGAGGTCTCTCGCCACGCCAACTGATTATTCAGATACTGTTATTACCACTATTACTCAGCACACTCCCTTTACTCCCCGATAACGTGCTACACAGCCTTAGCCAAGCCACTCACCACTTGACCCTCTTACCACTACTACTGATCAGTAGTGCTTGCAGCATCAGTTTATTGTATGTAATGATCACACCGAAGCATCGCGCTATCACGATGCACTGCGGGTTACCGCAACCCCATCAATTTAAACCTCGCAGTATCACCGACTCTGCTTTTTTACTGATAGGAATGACGCTTTTCAGTCTAGTTCTCTTCATGCAACAAGGTATCTTATTGTTAATAGTACTACTCATCGCACGCAATGTGTTACTCATGGTGCCGGTGATGGGGATTGCAGCGGGGTTTTTGAAGAAACCCAGCCACTCGCAATCCGATAACAATCACTAATCATTCAGTCAGTTGCATTTAGCCAAATAGATCAACTTCATGAATATCACCCTCTAACTCAAAAACCTGGTTTTTATCCATGAGACTACCTGTCGATCCATCCATACTGCTCAATACAACATCATCTCGATTCGTAATATATATTTCTGATTCAAAGTTATTTCGTAGCTCAACCTCCTCTAGAGCTACTGGAAGTGACAGATCCAAACCTTCAATGGCTTCATATACGGCTATATCATCAAAGAAAATGCCGAAAGGTGATACCCCCTTCCAAATAAATTGCAGGTCGATGGATCCCTGTGAGGTTATTTCACTGGGTAATTCCATTGTTATTTTTTCTGGATTCGCTGAGTCATCCCACTGATTCGAACCAACATTAGCAAAAATTTGAGTAACAGACGCATCACTCAATCCATCACCATTAGTATCGAGTAAGACAGCCTCACCACTTGCAGTTTCAATAACACTTAAGTATTCTGAAGAAGAAAAATCAACCCACTCTGAATTATTACCATCTTGAACCGCGACATAAATGGATGAATCATAACCCACATGTGTAAACCATGCGTAATATGCGTGAAATTCCAGATTAATCGCTTGACCTGTATTCACTTCAATGGGTGTTGCGGTCTCCATGGTTGCATATTGAAACTCATTGCTCGATACCTCCCCTATATAATACTGAGAGTCATACATAACAGATCCGTCAAAAGAGCTATTAAACTCTGGTATCGACACTCCATTCAACGGAGCAAGATAAGTTGACACTGGCTCGTAACTTGGTCCAGAAAAATATTCAAATATGCTGTATGAACCATTGACTGTTGAGGGTAATTCAGTAGCAGCGGTTACATCCCAATTCGATAAGCCTTCCGCAAAAGTTTCACTAAAATAAATTTCAAATTCACCATCATTCACTGACACGGTAACCGAATCATCTGCAATATCGAGTCCTTGTGCATTGTAAAGATATATATTAAATAGCTCAGGAGACTCGTCATTAGCTGAATACAAGATTGGTATCTCCACTGTTGTTGATGACTCACCGACCTCAAAGATCACTTGACCCGAAACTAGCTCATAATCATTACCA
>JABABC010000248.1 GCA_014238445.1 Coxiellaceae bacterium | reverse complement strand
TGAAATGGCATCGCTGTGATGTTCTATTCAACGCATCGTCAGATGGATATGAGAGTGACTTGAAAATGTACAGGTCGAGTGGTTGCTCGTTTCATTTGATGGTAGACTGGCACGCTTCTTGCCCGTATTGCACGGTTTGTCTATCTGAGGAAGTGGCTCATTGGCGTGGACTAAAAAAAACATAACACGGTCCCCTTCATGGTGGGGCTGGTTTATTTGCAGTTTAGCGGCACTGTTTTATTGCTATGAGTATTTATTACGTATTCAGCAAAGTGTTATGGTGCCGCAATTAATGGCGCATTTTCATGCTAGTGCCCAGCAAATTGGTTTTTTATCAGCCATGTATTATTACGCCTACACACCTTTGCAATTAGTCGTGGCGGTTTTAACAGATTATTACGGCTCCCGTAGGATGTTGTTGTTCGCACTGATGAATTGTGTCGTTGGTTGTTTTATTTTTTCATGCAGTCATGCCTTATGGCAGGCAGATGCGGGTCGGTTATTCATTGGGTTGGGGAGTGCCTTTGCTTTTGTTGCTACCTTACGTTTAGCGGCTATGTGGTTACCTAAAAAACATTTCGCGGTTTTTATCGGGTTAACAACCTCGTTAGGCATGGTCGGTGCAATGGTCGGTGATGTGGGAATGAGTTGGGCGGTTGAGCACTTGGGCTGGTTGAGTGTTGTGTATTTTAGTCTCGGCGTCGGGATGGTGTTGATCCCCTTGTTTTACGTATTCATACAAGAGAAGCCTTCAAGTGCGAGAGCATCAGATGTCGCAGAGTTGGGGTTGAGTAATTACCTTGCAGGGCTATGGCGTGCTATCACTCATCCTCAATTAATCATGTTGGGTATGATTGGCTGCTCATTGTATTTTTCGTTGTCGGTGTTTGCTGATATGTGGGGTATTGCTTATATTCAACAGTTAACGCATTTACCAAAAGTGCATGCCGCTTCAATGAATGCTTTGGTGTATTTGGGTTGGTTGTTGGGTGCGCCAATTCACGGCATATTGTCAGGCTATTGTCGGGAGCTGCATTGGTACCTACTGATCAGTTGCTTATTAACGGCCGGATGTTTTTTATACTTGCTTGCAGGCATTCATGTGATAGTTGTGTTGGGGTTCACTTTATTCGCATTTGGTTTTTTTGCAAGTTCTGAAGTGATTTGCTTTGCTTTGGCGCGAGATTGTTTGCCGAAGCATTTAACCGCAACTGCGATTGCTGTGCTAAATGGTTTTATCATGTTAGGAGGATTGGTGGTATTGCCGCTGATTGGTATAAGTTTAGATCGGCATTGGTCGGGCCATTTAGATCATGGTGTGCGCGTGTATTCTGTAGCTGGATTTGTTCATGCGTTATATGCAGTTTTCTTTATATTGCTCATTGCGGCCGGGGTGTCATTTTTTATTAGAGTTAAGTCGATCAATATGAAAGTTATTTTGGAGGGGGCGCTTAATGTTAAATAATGGGGATTATACTTTACAACAAGTCCGATGGATGGCAAGACGAGGTATGCTGGAACTGGATTTATTGTTGAATCGTTTTATTGATAGTCAGTTTAAACAGCTCAGCGTTGAGGGCCAATATGCTTTGGTTGATATGCTGCAAGAGGAAGATCCTACATTATACGACTGGTTTTTTTCATCAAAAGTACCCGAGCGTGATGATTGGGTTCGGATGGTGGCATTGATTAAAGGGCAAACCAAGGCATCTTAAGTAGGGTGACTCCCTTTAGAGAGGCAATGAGTGGTGTGATGTAGAAAAGATAGCGACAAAGATATTGCTAAGTTGTTTGATTCTTATATGTTCATCTATCTTAGTAGGGTGGTGATGTATGCAGCGAGAAATTAAAACCTTGAAGCAGGTTGCCTGTATCGCTGATTTGCACCGTTACTTTCCAATCTATCATGGCCAAGTTGCAACTAGATTGGGGTGAGGGTATGTGTTTATTAATGAGAAAACAGAGCAGCTGTACTTTCTAGATGAGTTAGGGTGTCAATATTACGTGCCAATGATTACGCCACCTTTTCCTTTTCCTTGCTTCTTGAGACGTTCTTTCATATTGCTCATAATCAAGAAATACATTCTATGCGATCTTAAGTTGCTTTATCGGCGTTGCGTGTGAGCTTCTGTTTGTGTGTGATTTCAATAATGCAGTGTGGTAATGTTATTTTCTTTTAACTTGCGTGACACCCTGTAAATGTTTTATAGCATTCATGAGCTGTTGTGACTCAGTAGGTGCTTTAACAGAGACTGTGAGTTGAATGTAAGTGGTGTCGGCAATGGTATCCACATGAGACTGTATGCCCATGAGGTGACATTGATGTTTAGCCATGACGTTGGTGATGTCGTGTAGTAATTCTGACCGACCGGTTGCTTCAATATCTAAACCCAATAAATAGTCACTTAGGCAGTCTTTACGCCAGTTAACGGAGGTTAAACGCTCAGGTTGTTTTTGTAAGGCATATTGCACATTGCCGCAACTTTCTTTGTGGATACTTATCCCGCGCCCTTTGGTGACATAGCCAATAATAGGGTCGCCCGGTATGGGTTTGCAGCAGCGTGCGAGTGTTGTGAGGGTGTTGCCCACTCCTTCTATACTCCCTTTAGGTTTAACGGGAGCATGGGCTTTGTTGACGTTGGCAAGTATCTGTGTGCTTTTTGGTTCTTCTGGCTCTTCATTAAGGGCTTGTAAATGCTGTAATACGGTGCTGATTTGAATATCGCCTGATCCGAGGTTGGTTAATAGTTCTTGTGTGGTCTGACAGCGAAAGTCTTCTAGTAAGGCGTGTAACGATTGTTTGGGGAGCTGGTTTTTCTTCCGTGCTTTATCCCAAAGTTCTTCCCCCATTTCAAGGTGTCGAGCAGCATCTTGCCGGCGAAACCAGGCTTTTATTTTTTGCCGAGCTTGTGTGGTTGTGATATACCCTGTCTGTGGACTAAGCCAGTCTAAACTTGGTTGGTCTATTTTTCCGGTTTTGATTTCAACTCGATCACCTGTTTTGAGGGCTTGTGTGAGTGGTTCGAGTTTGCCATTGATGATAGCGCCTTTACAGCGATTACCCACCTCCGTGTGAATATAATAAGCGAAGTCTAAGGGTGTTGCGCCTATGGGAAGGTCGTAGACATCACCTTGAGGTGTAAAAACGTAGACTCGGTCTTCAAATAAACGAGTGTATTCCTGGTTATGTTCCGCTGTTTTGTCATCGGATAAATCTTTTTGCCAATCGATAATCTGACGTAAGGTAGTAATTTTATCTTCGTAAGTGGCTTTACCGGATGAGCCTTCTTTGTATTTCCAGTGGGCTGCAACACCGAGTTCCGCGGACTCATGCATGTCATGTGTGCGGATTTGAATTTCAACATTCAAGGTTTCATGAAAAATCACAGCTGTATGAATGGACTGATAACCATTGGGTTTGGGTTGTGAAATATAGTCATCAAATTCTTCTTTGATAGGTGGCCATTGCGCATGAATAATACCTAAGGTGGTATAACAATCTTTGATTTCAGGTACTAAGATGCGAAGCGCACTGGCATCATAAATTTGATTAAACGGCACGTGTTTGCGCTCAATTTTTTTATGGATACTGTAAATATGTTTGGACCGGCCAGAAACGTCAATGTGGGTGATACCCGCATCACGTAAAAGGCGGATGAGTGTCGTTTTCATTTCATGAATAAAGTGATCACGTTCTTTGCGCCGTAATTTGAGTGACTTCGATAAGGTGCTGTAGGTTTCTGGGGAGAGGTAGCGGAAGGCAAAGTCTTCCAGTTGCCATTTGAGTTGACCCATGCCTAAGCGATTAGCTAGTGGTGCATAGAGGTCCATGGTGTGTTGAGCTAGGGATTTTTTTTGGGGTTCATCGGCTAGTTTAATGCGTTGCAATTCGATGATCTGTTTGGAGAGCTTAAGCAGTACAATGCGTGCATCATCAATGATGGCAAGCATCATTTTGCGTAAATTATCGATATGCTCTGCATGGTGGATGGGTTTGTTGGCATGAAGGTCTTCAGCCTCATCAATTTTTTGGACCCCTATTAGCAGGTGTGTGATGTTGCGATGGAAGTGTTCAGTGACGGTGTTGTTGTCTATGTTGTTATGAATCACTGTTGGCATAATGAGTGCGCTAACGAGGGTGTGACTATCACTGTTCGTCGTTAATAAAATATCAGCAATCGCTAAACCTAATTGAGCAGTTGCGTGTTTTGTAGGTGTGATTGTATTGTTCGTTTCTATAAAATGACAGGCTTTTTTTAGTAACGCGTGATTTAACGCAGGGTTTTTTTCGGCAACCTGTATTAACCAGTCATGGATATCGGTTTCATTAAAGGGGCGATTAAGTCTTTTTAAATCCGTCATGTATTAATTCCTGTAAAACACAGCCATGGCTTCTGTGTGTTGAGTATGTGGAAACATATCCATGATACCCACCGTTGATAAGCGATAGTTGAGCGAACTCAGTATGGCCGTATCACGTGCTAGTGTAGCAGGATTGCATGAGATATAGACCACGATGGAAGGTTGCCATGTGTTAAGAAAGGGGAGGATTTTCTGGGCGCCAGCACGAGGCGGATCCAGTAACACTTTGTCAAAACGTTGTTGCATCCAAGGGGTATTGGGGTCGGGTTTAAAGAGATTGGCTGTGTCAAACGTGGTGTTGCTGAGGTGATTGTGTTCGGCGTTAACTTTGGCTTGTGCAACTGCAGTATGATCACCCTCGATGCCGATAACCTGTTGGCATTGTTTAGCGATGGGTAAACTGAAATTACCGACACCACAAAAGAGATCCAGTACACGATCAGTGGGGGTGAGTTGGAATTGTGTGATGGCTTGATTGACCATGGCCTGATTCATGGCGGGGTTGATTTGGATGAACTGACTAGGGTGAAAGTGAAATGTGAGTTGATGGTCACGTAGGGTGTATTGCATCAGAGGTGATATGGCGGTTGGATAGTGGAGATGGATGCTGTCAGGACCTTTGGGTTGTAGGTATAGGCGGTAATCTTGTTGTTGAGCGAGTCTTGTGATTTTATCTAAGTCTGTTGTGCTCAGTGGATCGAGGTGTCTAACAATCAGTGCGGTTGTATTGTCGCCGATGGCAATTTCAATTTGTGGGATACTGCCACGGGCATCGAGGTTCAATAAACAATCACTGATAGCGGGTAGTTGATGACCCACGCTCGGGTGAAGGATGTGGCATTTATCCAGGTTGGCGACACAGCGGCCTTCACGATCCCTAAAGCCTACCAGTACTTTGCCTTTTTTAGCCGCATAGTGAATGCTAAGGCGTGCTTTATGACGATAGCCCCATATGGCCTTTGTGAGAGGGGGGAGCCAACGATCGGGTTCTGTATGGCCTTGGTGTTTTAATAAGTTAGCGAGGCTGGCTTGTTTATGTGTGATTTGGGCTGGGTGTTGCATGTGTTGCAAGCTGCAGCCGCCACAAGTGCCAAAATGCGCGCAGCTTGGCGTGGTGCGCTCAGGTGCTGATGAGAGGACTTCTCGTGTTTGGCCTTCATCAAATCGACCGTGTCGCTGTGTGAGAGTAAATCGTATGGTTTCTCCGGGTAGAGCGTCTTTAATGAAAGTGGTTTTGCCATCGATATGAGCAATGCCACGAGCTTCATGGCTTAAGCGTTTAATGGTGGTGGTGAGAATAGGGTGAGGTGATTTGCTCATAGGGAGGGGGTATTGGGTCATGTTCAGAGCTGTGCAGTTTATCGGAAAGATGAAGCTTGGTCTAACATTTGTTATATTACGAGGCCATAGAACATATTGACTCATAGGATGATGATGAATAGGATATTACTGGTTGTTTTTAAAGCATTTTTTTTGTTTTCCCTGTCTGGGCTAGCGTGTGGGCAAAGTAATCCCTTAGCGACACCAACCACACCACAAGCGTTTCATATGGCAGGTGATGAGCCAACGGCATCAGCTTCGTCTTCCACGTCAGATCCTCAGGCTGCACCTAATGATGCTGAGTCATCAACTCAACAAACAGCTTTATCTGACACAGCGCCCTCAACCGCTGTGTCACCTGAAGAAGAAGCCGCTCAAATGGCACATATTCAAGCCATTGAGTCGAGGGCAAAGCATTCACAGAATCCATTATCACCACCAGCCGTCATGGCTTCGACTTCAGTGGATATGCAGGCCTTGCAAGCACAAATTGTCCGGCTAGGGCAAATGAGCACCTCATCGCAGCAACAGCTCAGTGATCGACTGGTAGCCTTGTCAACACAAAATCACTTATTGGAGCTGAAAGTGATCAGCCTTGCCAAGGCCATGCAACACATGCAGGTGGTGATGACTCAGATGGATTCTCAGTCAGATGATGTGTCAACAACGGCTGCTGGGACACCGCAAGCAGGGAACACAGAAGCATGGAAGCCATGGTTGATCGTGTTAAGTTTTATTGTCGCGTTATTATTGCTGATGAACATCGGCAGTGTTTGGTTGATGCGTCGTCAGGCACCTCAATCAGCAGACCTATCTGAGTTAGAAGAAGAGTATGACTTTATGGGCACTGAAGAGGCGATGCCCGCAAAGTTAGACTTAGCGCGTGCTTATGTGCAAATGGGTGATGAGCTGCAAGCGCGCGAAGTGTTGCAAGAAATTTTAGTTAGTAAAAACTCAGACTATGTAGTCCAAGCAGAAGCGTTATTACAATCATTGTCCTCATCAGAAGAGAAAAACAATGACTAGGCGGCGTTATGCTCTATGTATTCGTTATGATGGTGCGCGCTACCATGGGTGGCAGCGACAGGATAGCCCTGAAGATTTAATCACAGTTCAATTGATGGTTGAAAAAGCTTTGTCACAAGTAGCACATCATCCCGTGTTGGTGACTTGTGCGGGTCGAACGGATGCACGAGTGCATGCTACCGGGCAGATTGTTCACTTTGACACGGATGCTGATCGCACTGATCATGCGTGGATTTTTGGTGCTAACAGTAATTTGCCACACGATATATCCGTCTTATGGGCAAAGGAAATGCCTTTGGACTTTCATGCGCGATTTTCTGCAACATTCCGCCGTTATCGTTATTTGCTGTATAATTACCCTGTCCGACCGGGTATTTTACGGCATGCAGTGGGTTGGTATCACACGACTTTAGATGACCAAGCGATGCGTGAAGCCTCATCGTGCTTGGTTGGAGAGCACGATTTTAGTTCTTTTAGAGGGGCGGGTTGTCAGTCAAAAAGCCCAGTGAGGCGTATAGAAGAAATCATGATTCGACGGCAACGGCAGATGTTAATTATTGAGCTGCAAGCCAATGCTTTTTTGCTGCACATGGTGCGTAATATTGTTGGGGTACTAGTTCAGGTGGGTTCGAATCGTCAGCCAGTTGAATGGGTCTCCTCAGTGCTAGAGGCGCGTGATCGTAAAGCTGCGGCTCAGACGATTGCACCACATGGGTTATATCTAGTAAAAGTCGGATACCCCACTGCATTTGCATTGCCAGATGCACCCATCGGTCCCTTTTTTTTGCCCGATCTTTTGGTATGATCGGTGGTTTATAAATTCAACGTTACTATGAGGGTTTATCAGTGAGTTGGTTTACAAGAATTTTGCCTAAAATATCGACCGTTAAAACGAAGGGCGTGCCTGAAGGTGTCTGGTCAAAGTGTGCCGCGTGTTTGTCCATGTTGTACGCATCCGATCTCGATAAAAATCAGCATGTGTGTCCGAAGTGTCATCATCATGTGCGCATTGGTGCTCGTAAACGGCTGAGCTACTTTATGGATTCGGGTGCGACAGAGCTCGCAAAACATATTCAAGCGATTGATCATTTAAAGTTTAAAGACACCAAAAAGTATCGGGATCGATTGGCGGGAGCTAAAAAAACCTCGCAAGAAGATGAGGCATTGATTGTGATGGAAGGGCAGGTGCATGGCATTCCTTTAATTGCTTGCGCATTCGACTTTGGTTTTATCGGCGGCACTATGAGTAGTGCTGTGGGAGACCGATTTGTCATCGCGACACAAGCAGCTATGCAAGCGCAAGTGCCTTTAGTGTGTTTTGCAACGAGCGGGGGCGCGCGCATGCAAGAGGGTGTGTTCTCATTATTCCAAATGGCTAAAACGTCAGCTGTGTTAGCCAAGTTGTCGGAAGCGTCTTTACCCTTTATCTCCGTGTTGTGTGACCCAACAATGGGCGGTGTATCTGCGAGTTTAGCCACGCTGGGTGATGTGATCATTGCGGAACCTAAAGCGTTAATTGGTTTTTCAGGCCCCCGTGTGATTCAGCAAACAATTCGAGAAGAGCTGCCAGAAGGCTTTCAGCGCAGTGAATTTCTCTTGTCACATGGTGCGATTGATATGATTGTAGGTCGTCTTCATATGCGTGATCGTATTGCACAATTGTTAGCAGCTTTTTTGCACCAGCCAGCACCAGAAACTAGTCAAGAAAATAGTTCGGTAGTAGGTGAATAGGACAAAACAGTGAAAACACTGCAAGCATGGTTTGACGACATAATGCAGTTGCATAATAAGCGCATTGATCTTTCTTTAGATCGTATGCGTATCGTTGCAGAACGATTGCAGGTTTTATCCCTAGGTTGCTCGGTCATCACGGTGGCAGGTACCAATGGAAAAGGTTCCTGTGCGACTACGCTGGAATCGATATATCATGCGGCAGGTTATCATGTGGGGTGTTATACCTCTCCTGAATTAATCGACTTTTGTGAAAGGATTCGCTTGAATCAGCAGCTTGTGCCGGAGTCGTCTTTATTAAAAGCCTTTGAGCAGGTTGAGTGCGCACGAGGAAAAACCACACTCAGTTTTTTTGAGTTTACTACGCTTGCGGCTTTACTGATTTTTGCACAAGCTTCCTTGGATATTGTCATACTAGAAATAGGTTTGGGGGGGCGATTAGATGCCGTTAATGTGATTGATCCTGCCGTTTCTATCATTACATCAATTGGTTTAGATCACATGGAATTTTTAGGCAGTGACCGTGAAACCATTGGTCGTGAAAAAGCGGGCATTATGCGATCGGGGTGCCCTGTAATTTGTGGTGATGTTGATCCTCCACCCTCTATCAAGGAGGTGGCACAGATGTTGGGAGCAGAGTTACTTCAAATCGATAATGTTTTTGACTACACGCTGGACGATAACACATCATCGTGGCTATGGCAGTCGCAATTGACACAATATGCTGATTTACCGGTCCCTGCAGTACGTTTGGATAATGCCTCTTGTGCGTTGATGGCAGTCGAGTGTTTGCAGTCTCAAATGCCAGTTCATAAACAGGCAATAGATAAAGGATTGAAGTCTGTGATGGTACCCGGACGTGTTGAACAACACTCCGTTGATGGCGTTTCGGTGATTCTTGATGTGGCACACAATCCGGATGCGGTGAAAGCCTTAATCGAGCAGTTAGATAGCCTGGGATCACAGCTGCGTTTTCGAGCGGTGTTTTCATGCGCTGAAGGAAAAGCCATTGAGGAGATGATTGATTTATTATCAACCCGTATTGAAG
>JABABC010000192.1 GCA_014238445.1 Coxiellaceae bacterium | reverse complement strand
TCGCATGTTCCGTATGCGCCATTACCGAATGTTCATCAACCTACACCGAACACACCGCAGCATAGCCAACCGCTAGCGCTGCGCACTGATTATTATAACAATCACCGCAATGCAGATTACTTCACAGACAATACCCCCTCCCCTGCAAGCGTACCGGCCCGGCCTAGCAAACCACAAGCGCATGCAGCTACACCGCAAAAAATAGCACCAAAAGCACAACCCGCCCACGCTGACGCCAAACATAGCGCCAAGGTTTCCATGCGTTCGATTATGGATGACGCCACCGGGCTCGCGCAGAAGTCAGAAGCTTGTGTAAAACAAGCTTGGGGCGATGTTGAAAAAACCGTAACACATGCATGGAATCATCCAAAACAAGATGCCTTAAGAGTCTTCAATGACGGCACTCGAGTATTACATGATTTTGACTCCGGGCTGGTGGATGGTGCAGTGAGCACAGTTAAAAACACCGCGCATGCTGTTGCAACAATATCCCAAGACATCTATCATGGAGCAGAAATAACCTTTACAGATCCAGGGCAAGCTTGGCGTAATGTTGAATATGATACCGCAGGGATCAGAACGCATATCAGCTCTGTGGCACATCAAGCAGAACAAGGCGTAGTGACCTGGAGCAATCATCCAACGCAAGCCTGGCATAATGTGGAGATCAATACCGCTAATGACGCCTATAAGGTTGCAAACTATGCCAATAAAGAGGCTCACAGCTTAATGAACATGAACGCGTATCAAATTGGAGAGGCAGTCGGGTCGGGGGTAGTGATTGCCCTACCTGCTATTATGACTGGAGGAGCTACCGCTGAGGCCGAAGCTGCAGGCAGCGTGTTTGCGGCTGCAGGAGAAACTAGCGGTGAAATAACCGCTCAAGTGGGGTTGTTTGGGCGTAGTGCTAAAGGTTTAGCTAGAAATTTAGGTGCAGAGGCGGTAGAATCAAGTCAGGTGGCAGCTCGCTCTGAGCAGTTGGCTGTTAAAGGTGGGGTGTTTGGTAGGGCAGAGGAAGAGCCCAAATTATTTGAGAATCAATTTCCAGAGCATGAAGTTATTGACGCAACAAACACTTTACCTAACGAAATTATCAAAAAGATTAACGGCCGTTTTAACTATATAGTGACTCAAAATAACGAACTTGTTGTTGGTAAATACGGTTTGATCCCAGGACGTGGTCATATTGATTTAGCTGCTGGCAATCCTGTTAAAGCAGCAGGTGAGGTTAGAATTATCGATGGCCATATAAAATATATAGATAATACATCAGGGCATTATCTAACTAGCGGACCTAATGCACAACAATCTGCTGAAAATGCTTTTAACCAATTAGGATTCGATACTGTAAATAAATACATTGAGAAATTATGGATTGAGGATTCTACATTGCCCCGTGGTGGAGCTTGGAGGCCGCAGCCATGAATACAGTAATGAATGATTTTAAAATGTTATGTGATCGAATCAAATCAAGGGAAAAAGAAACTTATGGATACAACCAAATTGAAGACCTACTATTAAAAATGCTAAATTTTATGAAGATTCATGATGGCTATAGAGGTAAATTTGTTGAATTTTTTTCTGATAAACTTAATAGAAAAGGAAAAAATGATTTGATCTATGGGAATTACGGCTATCTTATACAGGTTATTCAATTTTGTATGAGAGAAATGCAGTGGCCTGAAATAAAAGACGCAGCCATAAAAAGAAAAAGGACTTCAAGTGATTGGCGTGTTATAGGCTCAATGGATCAGATTTTAGAAGTTTATGAAAAAGAATGGCCGGATGATGAATTATATGAATATTATTCTAAGAGGGTAAAAGAATAAAGCTTTCCCCAGCTCTAATGGTATGGACCCCACCCTTTAATCAGGCCTCATAATGGGCCAGAATGATGTTTTAACCATCATTCACATAAAAAGAAGGAGTCCGACATGGATATTACAACATTAGGGATTGATTTGGCAAAAAATGTGTTCCAACTACATGGTGTTGATTTCAGAGGGAGTGTGGTATTACGCAAGCGAATAACACGCACCAAGTTACTAGAGTTTATGGTTAACTTGCCTCCATGCTTAATTGGAATGGAAGCTTGCGGAAGCGCGCATTACTGGGCACGGCAATTCCAATCAATGGGTCATACAGTAAAACTAATACTGCTGGGCGTTTA
>JABABC010000109.1 GCA_014238445.1 Coxiellaceae bacterium | reverse complement strand
TGCAAAGACACCATCTCTAAGCAAGTGACTGATCTCATAGAACAAGCAACCCGTCCATTAAACCAATTTAGTTCGATATCCGATGCTAAAAAAACTCTCCAACAGCTCACCAAAAAACTCACTGCGCTGCAAAAAACATACCAACTTGCAGATGGGTCTAGTAATCCAGCCATTAACAAGACGATTAACTACATCAACGATCTACACACCAATGATACAGCTGACGGGATGACCCAGTACATCAGCGATCTACGCATTAAGGGTACAGCGAACACAGAAGCACCAGACACTTTAAATGCGTTATTGCTTGCCTACCAACCCGTCTTAGACGCCCTAGAACGGGAAAAGGAGAAACAACTCCTCCTTACGAATGTCCAGGCGCTTCTTGAGGGACTAAGAGCGATCGATACTGAACTGACTAATAGACTATTTGGCAATGCTAACTCAGTAATTGCCGTGCCTGGTGAAGAACCTAATGTTGATGAAGCTAATAGAGCAAAAAATGGCATACCTCCCTATATAAATTCACTACTTAGCGCTCGGGTTAACAACCCTGTGTATACAGCAGCATCCGCCCTCCAAACAAGCATTGATACTGCCATAAAAAAACTTACTCCTCTAGCAGGTATGATTGAAGCAACCACTCCATCTGGTGACCTAGAATGCTACCGTAATGAGATAAAAACCATCGGCAATACACTCATAAATTCAATCAATACACCCGAAATTACCACCCCGTTAACATCAACACTATTTGAACGAATCACCAATTGTATCGCAACCCTGTTTAGCCGCATCCTAAAACCGTTTGATACTTTCCAGGAGCATGAGACAACGATGCAACAAAAATCGAGTCTCTTGGCACAACAGGGTCAAGCAAAGGAATTAGTAACGAATCCAAGCCGTTTATTCTCTCCAGCAGTTAATCGAGCACAAGAGGAGACTAATCTACATCCCAAAGGACCCCTCGCTCCATTAAATAACGAGCAGCCATTTCAATAATACAACCAGCACTTGCCTACAATAATCTCGAAGGATACACTTTGAATGTCTGAAAACGATAAGGAGATCAACACCATGAAACCATGGATCAAAAAAACCACTCTAGCTGGCCTCATCACACTAAGCTACAGCCTAACGGCCTTTGCTGTTGTGGATTGCAACGCGACGGACTTGTCCACCAAAGAAAGCATACAATGTCAAATTAAAACGAACTCACACGCGATGGTGAGCGAACGCCTGAAAACCACACTGGCAAGCTGTAAAGCAAACTTAGATGACTCACAGTGCAAAAAAGAACACCCGTTTCATATACTCAAAAAACAAGCGTCTATCGATGCTTTATCTCAATGCATCAGCGACACATTAATTCAATGTGTGGGTGAAAAACTCGCACCCTGCGCCGCCTGCACATCTCACTAACTCACAGCATGGCCCAGAACTATTCTGGGCCAAATCAACCGTCCTTAAATCAACTCACCCAGTATCTTATTCAACGTCTCACTCGCTCGAGTCACCGCACTGACCGATGCACCATTCATCTTATAATAACCCTGGCAATCCACAGCATGGCCTCGAGCAGCTCTCAACTCACTTAAAATGACCTCTGTGTTTTCTGTTAGCGCTTTTGCAATCGGTGCAAATATTGCTTTAAGATCCGCGTCATCTTCTTGGCGAGCCATAGCTTGCGCCCAGTATAAGGTCTCATAAAAATGCGTATCATTCGTACTGAGCTCTGTCAGCTTACGGCTTGGCGAACGATCATTATCGAGCAATTCAGCGGTCGCTGCTTCTAACGTGTCAGCCAAGACTTGCGCTTTGCTGTTGTTTTGTGTGCGAGCTAAGTGCGCTAAAGATTCTGATAGAGCCAGAAACTCACCCAAGGAATCCCAACGTAAGTGACCGTAATCGACAAACTGCTTAACATGTTTTGGAGCAGAACCACCAGCACCCGTTTCAAATAAACCACCACCACTAGCCAGAGGAACAATCGATAGCATCTTTGCACTGGTGCCGAGCTCGAGAATTGGAAATAAATCGGTTAGGTAATCTCTTAAGACATTCCCTGTGGCGGCAATACTGTTTTTACCCGCTTTGACTAGCGCTAAAGTATGTTGCATCGCTTCTGTTGGTGCCATGACGGTTATATCAAGGCCTTCGGTGTCCAACTCATCCAAATAGGGATGCAGTTTTTTAATGAGTTCTGCATCGTGTGCACGCTCAGCATCCAACCAAAAGACCACAGGAGTATCGGATAAACGGGAACGATTGACCGCCAGTTGCACCCAGTCTTTGATCGGTGCTGCTTTCACCGTACAGCTTCGAAAAATATCACCGGCTGACACTGTCTGCTCTAAGCACACTTTACCCGCTGCAGTGACAACACGCATCACACCATCAGCAGTGGCTTTGAAAGTTTTATCATGTGAACCGTATTCTTCGGCTTTTTGCGCCATTAACCCCACATTAGCGACACTTCCCATGGTCGTAGGATCAAACGCACCCTGCTCACGGCAAAAATCAATTGTTGCTTGATAGATGCCCGCGTAACAACGATCAGGAATAATAGCCAAAGTATCGTGTTCACCACCATCAGGACCCCACATCTTACCACCGGCTCGAATAGCGGCTGCCATCGATGCATCAACGATCACATCACTGGGGACGCGTAGGTTAGTAATGCCTTTATCGGAGTCGACCATCGCTAAATCAGGACCTTCTGATAAAGCCGTTGCTATATCAGCTTTGATGGCAGCTTGCTCTGATTCAGGCAATTGGATGATCTTAGAATAGACGTCACCCATACCATGTTCCGGATTAACACCTAATTGTTGAAAGGTCTCAGCATGTTTTTCAAACACACTGGCGAAATAGGTTTTCACCACGCGACCAAAAATAATTGGATCAGAGACTTTCATCATCGTCGCTTTTAAATGCAAGGACAGTAACACGCCTTCGGCTTTAGCTCGCTGCATCGCCCCTTCCACACAAGCCTGTAACTCAACCATACTCAAATACGTGGAGTCAATCACATCACCGGCATCCCATTCGATACCCGTTTTTAAAACCTGAACTTGGCCGGCAGTGCCTTCAAACTCAATCCGTGCCATTCCAGCATCTTCAGCTGATACCGTCATGGATTGTTCATTTGCAAAAAAATCACCGCTAGTCATGTGAGCCACATTAGTCTTAGACGTTGGCAACCACGCTCCCATGCTGTGCGGGTGTTTTTGTGCATAGCGCTTAATAGGTGCGGCAGCACGACGATCAGAGTTTCCTTGACGTAAGACAGGGTTGACGGCACTCCCCTTCACTGCATTAAAACTTTGAAGAATAGCTTTTTCTTCATCTGTTTGGGGATCTTCTGGGTAATTGGGTATGCCATAGCCTTTGGCTTGCAGTTCTGCCACACAGGCTTTTAATTGCGCTACCGATGCACTGATGTTTGGCAGCTTAATCACATTAGCATCAGGTGTTTTCACCCACTCACCCAGCCATGCCAAATCATCAGACTGTTTTTGTTCATCCGTCAAACGATCTGAGAATTGAGCAATGATACGAGCTGCCAGTGAAATATCTTTCGTGCCCACGGTAACACCTGCTTGGTGCGCAAAAGCTTGTATGACCGGGAAAAGGGAAGTGCTGGCAATTTGAGGAGCTTCATCAACGCGAGTGTATATAATGTCAGACATACGGATCATCCTGTTCAAAATAGAAAGAAACGACTGCAGCAAAACAGTCTAATTAAGACCTCGCAGACTATGCGATTGACAGAAACCTGTCAAGGTAACTACAGGTGCAGCATAGAGGGACTGTTAGCGCAGATTTGAACCAACCACGCACATGACATACTATGGTAACACCATCAAACAACCAAGGATCGGTTATGTGGACCAGCATTCGTAACAACGTACTACTGATTACCTGCTCACTACTCATCATTTCACCACTCTGTGTTAGTGCACAATCTTGGAACCAATTCTTACAACAAGTGCGACAAGAAGCACTCTCACAAGGCATTCGTCCTAGCATTCTGAATGAAGCCTTCAACGGCCTAACTGCACCCAGTCGCAAGGTCAGCAACCTGGATAAATCTCAACCTGAACGTCGCATCACTTACCTTCAATACCGCAACTCGCGAGCCGATGCCTATCGGATTAAAATCGGCGTTCGGAAATTACGGAGCAATCAGGCGCTCTTAAATAACATCGAACGACAATCGGGCGTTAGCGCTTGTACCATCACGTCTATCTGGGGTCTAGAATCTGCTTATGGTAGCTTCAAAGGTAGCTTCCCAGTTATACAATCATTAGCAACACTCAGCTACCAAGGTCGCCGCACCGCCTTTTTTAGAAAACAATTATTTTATGCCTTACACATGCTCAATGATAATGCCGTTTCACTGAAGGAGTTCAAAGGCGAATGGGCCGGCGCGTCGGGTCACTGTCAATTTCTACCCTCAAGTTACTATCAATATGCGGTTGTCTACACGGGTGATGGTAAAAAAGACATTTGGAAC
>JABABC010000257.1 GCA_014238445.1 Coxiellaceae bacterium | reverse complement strand
TAGCCGTGATGTCATGCATCATTAGGGCTTGAGCTGTGCCTGGGCCAATGGCAATGATATGTGTATTCGCAGACGGTTGGTAGTGTGGTATCAGAGAGTGGACAGCATTAGCGCTGACAAAGATTAAGTGGTTAGGTTTTTTGAGTTGAGTCACTTTCTCTTGCAGTGTAATTTTTTTTTCTGGTTGAATGATTAAGCAGGGGAGCTCAATGATAGATCCTCCCAGTTGCTGGATACGTGAGGTGAGATCCTCTGCTTGATGTGAAGGGCGTGAGTTGATGATGGTGAGGTGTGTTAAAGGGTGGGTGTTAGACATGATTAGGTGCTGATAGGGTGGATGCTGTAGGCTGGCGTTTCATAAGGGTGAGCAAGTAATAGCGCCTCTCGAGCAGCTTCAATATCATCTGCATGACATGCCAGTTCAATTTTATATTCAGTGATAGTGTTGACTATATTCGTTGCTCCGAGGTGTTGTTGTGCTTGTTGGTCTGGACAAAACTGCCCTGTTCCTTTAGTTTGCCAGCAGCATTGGTTGTAGTGACCCAGACGACCGGCACCGGCATTAAAGAGGGCTTGCTTGACTTTATCTAAATGCGATTCAGGTACATAACAGTGAATGTGAAACACGTGGGTTATCCTTTGTTGTTGTCTTGTCGGTGTTTGTCGATCAGGGGCCGAGCACCTAGATCAATGAGTGCCATCGATACGTCACGAGCAAGTTGTATGGGGTCTTCTTGTCGGCCTGATTGAGCAGCGTATAAAAGGGTATCACTGTGAAGATCGCCTAGCATCGCACTGAGGTGTAGTGTGCCATTGTCTAGTGTTGCATGTGCTCCTATCGGAGTATGACAATCTCCCTCTAGTTCAACGTTAACGTGTCGTTCTGCATTAATGCAAACGGCTGTGTTGGTGTGGTGCAGCGTGGATAGTAGGGTTTGTGTATCTTGATCGTCTGTACGGCATTCGATGCCAAGCGCGCCTTGCCCGATGGCAGGAATAAAGGGATGGAGTGGGAGTGGCATGATATGTGGCTGTGTGATTCCAAGACGAAGTAAGCCAGCATGAGCTAGAATAATACCATCGTACTCATGAGCATGCAGTCGCTTCAGACGTGTATTGATATTGCCTCGGCACAGCTTTACTTCACAGTTCGGTCGAAATGCTTTGATTTGACAGTGGCGTCTGGGGCTGGCCGTGCCAATGATGGCGTTTTCGGGTAGGTCATGCAGCGAAGGGTAGCGTTCACTAATCCAGGCATCGTTTGCGGGCGCTCGTTCACTGATGGCAGTGAGTATTAAGCCCTGACAAGGAAAGACAGACATGTCTTTAATGCAATGCACGGCGAAGTCGGCGTCATCATTGAGCAAGGCATCTTGTAAGGTTTTGACAAAGAGAGATTTCCCACCTAGATTTTGGAGAGCAGTGTGCTGGTGTTGATCACCTTGGGTGGTCATGGGGATAAGAATGATATCAAGTTCGGGGTGGTGGGCCAGGAGTTGTTGTTTGATGGCATTAGCTTGCACAAGGGCGAGTGGACTAGAGCGTGTTGCAAGTCGTAAGGTGGCCTTATTCATCACGTATTCCTTTGAGCAGTGTGTCTTTTTCAGCCCAGACCTCATTCAGCCATGCCTGTAATCTGCGGCGGTATTCACGATCACTCCGGTATTCGCCAAGTAGGTCGGGTGTAATGGGGATGACACGGTATTTAATAGTAATTTGATTCAGTTTTCCAGATAAGAACCCCCAGATAGAAATATTGGAGGGTGAGTAATCTAAGGTTAAATCAATAATACCCTCGAGCTTCTGGTGCATTTCATTGATTACAGTCGCGATGCCAGCTGATTTGGGTTTCAGTAGTGCATGAAAAGGTGATTTCTGCATGTCGTGTTTGCCTTGAGAGAAGCGTGTGCCTTCAGGAAACAAAATGAGTGTTGATGGGCTATTTAATAATCTGTGACATGTTTTTTGGGCGGTTTGAATATCTTTGGGTGTTTTTGTTTGAGAGTTTCGGTTTTTAGAGCGCTTAGTTGTACTGCGATCTAGAAATGGAAATCCTGCGAGCTGGCAGGCTACCCCCGCTAGTGGAAGACCCCATCGTAATTCTTTTTTGAGAAAGAATTTGAGTGCTGGGATTTTAAATCGGAAGAAAATGCCAGCGATTAAAATGTCTAACCATGAGGTGTGGTTAGCAATGACAAGATACCAGCCCTGCTTTTTTAGTGTGGGCTGTTGTGGTGGTGTCCATTGCCATAGCCGAAAAAGTCTGCTGATCGTATAAAAGCCACTC
>JABABC010000245.1 GCA_014238445.1 Coxiellaceae bacterium | reverse complement strand
CCATGATCTCCCACCCAGGGTCGCCAGCTTAATCCTAATCCAGCCTCTATTGCTAAACGTACGGGAATAGATGGCTGGATAATTGAATCCATCACTGCTTGTGGCTGCTCTGCCAATCGCTCCATACAGGGCACCGAGACAACACGGCAAGCCATACCAGCCTGCTCTAATTGCTGCGCCGCTTCAATCGCTAGTCCCACTTCAGAACCTGAGGCCATTAATAGACACTCACTCTCACCAGGTGACTGATAAGCAACATAAGCACCACGACTCATCTCCACCATATCCACTTCTTTAGCAATGGCAGGCATCGATTGACGCGATAACGCCAAACACGTCGGCCCTTGATACTCACAAGCAGATCGCCAAGCCACCATCGTCTCAGCAGCACTCGCTGGACGCCACACATGGACATTAGGGATTAATCGTAATGCTGTTAAATGTTCAATCGGTTGATGCGTTGGACCATCTTCACCCACTCCAATCGAATCATGCGTTAAGACATAAATCACGCGAGCTTGCATCATAGCACTCAGCCGAATAGCACTGCGTGCGTAATCACTAAAGACCAAAAATGTGCCGCCAAAAGGAATCAAACCACCATGCAAGGCCATACCATTCATAATCGCGCTCATTGCCAGTTCACGCACACCGTAATGCAGATAATTACCTTGAGGATTATCTACCGTGTACGCTGCTGCCGATGGTGTCAGTGTGCAATTAGACCCACTCAGATCTGCAGACCCACCCATGAGTTCTGGCACACTAGCACTCATCACTTCCAAACATTGCAGCGATGCTTGGCGTGTTGCCACTGCTTGAGGGTTCGATTGAAAGGATTGCCATGCTTGTGTGGTTGCTTCATAAAACTCCGGTAATAACTCACCATGCTGACGACGCAAAAAGGCTTGTGCTAATTCTGGATATTCCTGTTCATAAGTAGCGAACAAAGCATTCCACTCTCCTTCTAAAACAGCACCTTTCGCGCGCGCATCCCAATGTTGGTAAATCGCTTCTGGTACGTTAAACGGAGCATGAGGCCAATTTAACGCTTCACGTGTTAAGGCAATTTCCTCATCCCCTAGTGGTGCACCATGAACACCGGCTGTACCCACACGGTTTGGCGAACCAAATCCAATCTGTGTGCGACAACAAATAATCGATGGTCGTTGCGTGTCGGATTGCGCAGCAAGAATTGCCTGATGAACAGCATCGGCATCATGACCATCCACTGCCTCAATCACCTGCCACTGATATGCTTGGAAGCGCCCTGGAATATTCTCACTAAACCAATCAGTCACTTCACCGTCAATGGAAATACCATTATCGTCATAAAGCACAATTAATTTACCTAAACCTAAAGTGCCAGCCAATGAGCAAGTCTCATGAGACAGACCTTCCATCAAGCAACCATCACCCACAAAGGCATAGGTGTGATGATCAACAATCGCAAAATCGTCCCGATTAAACTCAGCGGCTAACCGACTTTCTGCAATAGCCATACCCACCGCATTCGCTAAACCTTGCCCTAAAGGGCCTGTCGTGGTTTCCACACCTGGTGTATGACCATACTCAGGATGCCCGGGCGTTTTAGAACCCATTTGACGAAACTGTTTGAGGTCCTCTAACGACACATCATAACCACTCAGGTGCAATGCCGAATACAACAACATGGAACCATGCCCATTCGATAAGACAAAGCGATCTCGATTCATCCACTCCGGATGACTGGGATTATGCTTGAGGATATCATTCCATAACACTTCAGCAATGTCTGCCATACCCAGTGGCATACCCGGATGACCGGACTTGGCCTGCTGCACTGCATCCATGGAAAGCGCTCGTAAGGCATTGGCGTATTGTTGTCGCTGCAGGTTCATAGTGCTGTCCTAACATGGGTCAAAGATGCCAAACATCATACCGGCTCTTGCACCCTAGATCCACCGTCAAGGGTGGCTTCTGAGTCATTTCCTTTCCCATAAAATTCAGTTATTATAACGGCTTTTCATCCAGGAGTTGCGTATGTGTGGTATCGTTGGTGCTATTGCAAATCGGCCAGTCACCCCCATTCTCCTCGAAGGACTTAAACGACTTGAATACCGCGGCTATGACTCTGCGGGCATCAGTGTACTGAACCCAACCCTCCAATCCCTGCGCACGCAAGGTAAAGTGGATCAACTCGCGCGACAACTAAACAACACCCCTCTTACTGGCTCACTCGGTATTGCACACACGCGCTGGGTAACACATGGCGAACCTTGTGAGCGTAATGCCCACCCTCATCACTCACATGACAGTGTAGCCATCGTACATAATGGCATCATTGAAAACTACACGGAACTCAAGCAAGCTCTAGTTGAAAAAGGATACACCTTCACCTCTGACACAGACTCCGAAACCATCGCCCACCTGTTGCATAGTCTTCTAAAAACTACATCAGATCCCCTACAGGCCATCCAAAATTTACGCGATCAACTGCAAGGCGCCTATGCACTCGGCATTATCCTAAAGGACCACCCGGAAACGATCTTTGCTGTTCGCCAAGGCAGTCCACTCGTGGTTGGTGTCGGCATTGAGGAACATTTCATTGCCTCTGATTCCATTGCACTATTGCCCGTCACACAACGTCATATTTTTCTTGAAGAAGGTGATATTGCCCAACTGACCACTACTCAACTTACCATTATTGATGATACAGGCTCCCTTACTGAACGCCCTATCATTGAGTGTGACATGCAAGCACAAGCGACATCCAAAGGGCACTATCGTCATTTCATGCAGAAAGAGATGTATCAACAACCACAAACGGTGCGCGATACGCTAGCACAACACTGGACTGAAGGACGAGTCCAAACCACTGCCTTTGGACCAGAAGCCAACGACCTATTTAAACGCACACAACGCATCCGCCTACTCGCTTGCGGAACAAGCTATCATGCCGCCCTCGTAGCAAGTTACTGGATTGAATCCTATGCCAACCTACCGTGCACCGTCGATATTGCCAGTGAATACCGCTATCGCAACACCGTGGTTGAACCTAACACGTTATTTATTGCACTCTCACAATCGGGTGAAACTGCTGACACCTTAGCTGCATTATCTCTTGCACAACAACAGTCTTACTTAGCTACATTAGGCATTTGCAATGCTGCCACCAGCACCCTTGTTCGCGAAACTGACATGCATTTTATCACCCAGGCAGGCACTGAAATCGGCGTCGCTGCCACAAAAACCTTCACCGCCCAATTGACCGCTCTCTTACTCTTAACGGCCGCATTAGCAGAACACCATGATGGCAATACCGCTGTGCTTGCTCGGCTCTCCATCGATAGTCTTATTCAAGCTATCGAAACCACTCTACAACTGGACACTTCCATTGCAACGCTCGCACACCATTTTGTAGAAAAAACCAGCGCCCTCTATATAGCACGCGGCTCCCTCTATCCCATTGCCATGGAAGGTGCCCTAAAGTTAAAAGAAATCTCCTATTGCCATGCCGATGCCTACCCAGCGGGCGAACTCAAACACGGTACACTCGCACTCGTTGATAACCACATGCCCATTGTTATTCTCGCTCCACACAACGCTCTTTTTAAAAAGATGTGCTCCAACGTCGAAGAAATTCAAGCACGGGGTGGGGAAGTCTATGTCATCAGTGATGACACCGAATTTTGGTCACAACACAACGTGACCTTAATCCCCATGCCAGCCATAGATAGACTACTTGAACCACTCATCTACACCATTCCTTTACAACTCATGGCCTATCACATTGCTGTGGCAAAAGGGACGGACGTTGATCAACCGCGAAACCTCGCCAAGTCAGTGACCGTCGAATAACCCCCCTCACTGGCATTCCGCCTTAAAATACAACTCACTGAATCTCAAAGCAATTTACCCAAAACTCAGCATAAAGCACCCATTTATCCTATAATAAGTGATGAGAACACCTATTAAGAGAAAAAACCGAACAACATAAAAGGGGGCCATCTATTTTATACACTAACCACTAAGCATCATCTAAGGAGACATACATGCAACAAGAACCGATTATCGAATTTAGACACCTTGAACGCACTGATGCACTCATCAATCATATCAACCTCAACTTACAACGCCTCGAACATTTTTCCTCACACATCATTAGTTGTCACATTGTAGTAGAACTAGAGCAAAACTCTCAGAACAAAGGCAAACTCTTCCGTGTGAATATTACGTTAACCGTTCCTGGGAAAAGCTTAGTGGTGCACCAGCATGATGAAGATCTATACACTCTGATTAAAAGCACATTTAGCACCCTAGAACTACAAGTCAAAGAACACTCACAACGCTCTCATCAATCACAAGCACGAGAACTCATCTACCATGGAAAAATTGCCCGCCTAATCGATGACTTTGGCTTCATTAAAGATCCAACAGGTGAGGAATTCTACTTTAACAATAAAGGTGTATTGCATGACCAATTTCATGAATTACATATTGGGGACACGGTTGAGTTTCATGAATTTCGCGGTGACAAAGGCCTACAAGCACAACATGTGAAGCGCTCTGATTATTACCTCAACGAAGCTTCACAGCAAACACGCTAAATAACGGGTTATCACACCCACGCGGTTGTGATAACCTCCCTAATCGTTGTTCACCACTCTAAAAGAGCTCATTATGTCTAGCATTTTAAAAATCTTTGCCAGTTCACCCATTACCCCCTTGCAACACCACATGACCACGGTCAATACCTGCGTCCAAACACTCAAACCTTTTTTTAAAGCTGTGCTAGACCATGACTGGGAAACGGTCACACACTACCGAAAACAGATCTCAGACTATGAACATGAAGCTGATGCGATTAAAATGCACTTTCGCACCCACTTACCACGCACTTGGCTATTGCCTATCTCACGTTTTGAGCTCTTCGACCTCGTCGCACGCCAAGATGAAATCGCTAACCTAGCAAAAGACATCACGGGCCTTGTGATTGGCCGAAAAACTGAAATCCCAGCAACCTTGATCGAGACTTTCAAAGACTACTTAATAACAGCGATTGCGGCAGCTGACCAAGCCACCTTAATCAGCCAAGAACTGGACAATCTATTAGAAACCGGCTTTAAAGGCCGAGAAGTGGACCATATTGACAACTTAGTGACCAAACTGCGCGAGCTAGAAACCCGCAATGATGACGTGCAAGTCATACTACGCGGCCAACTCTTTGATCTAGAATCCACACTCCCACCCGTCGATGTCATTTTTTTCTACAGCATTATTGACAAAATCGGTGAATTAGCGGATTGTGCACAACGCGTAGGTAGTCGCATCATGATGCTGACCGCCAACTAAAGTCACATCAACGACAGAGATATACACCATGCCAGCCCCGGAAGACCTCTATCAACTGGCTCTTGAAGCACTTCCAAGAGCCCATGCACCGTATTCTCTCTTCCAAGTGGCTGCTAGTGTCCGCACTGCATCAGGGCACTGCTTTGCAGCTTGCAACGTCGAAAACACCTCTTACCCCTTATCATCTTGCGCTGAAAAAAATGCCATTATCCATGCTGTGTGCGCAGGGCACCCTGACCTGGTAGAAGCCTTGATACTCGTAGATCAACCGAACATCTGCTCACCGTGCGGCGGTTGTCGTCAATGCTTTCAAGAGTTTGCCGCTCCCAACCTCCCCATACACCTCTGTACGACCCAGGGACACTACCAACTCACATCACTTCAAGAACTGTTACCGCTTTCATTTGACCTAGCCCCACAGGAGCACTCATGACGCAACAAGCTAAAAAAGCAGCCCACTATATCCAACAACAAGCACCCAACATAAAACCTCACTTAGCTATCATACTCGGCTCAGGACTAGGTGACTTTGTCTCACACATTGAAAACGCCGTGGTTTTCCCCTATCAAGACCTACCCGGCTTCCCGGAATGCACGGTAGCTGGCCATGGAGGCCACCTTTATCTAGGAACTATTCATGATACCCCTATCGTTTGTTTACAGGGGCGCATTCACCTTTATGAAGGTGTTGACAACTCAGCCACACAAACCATGATTCGCACACTGAAACTACTGGGTGCTGAAGCATTGTTGGCTACCAATGCGGCCGGGTCACTCAATACTGATGTCACGCCTGGCAACCTAGTTCTCATCAATGACCATATTAATCTTCAATTTAATAATCCACTATGTGGCCCTAATGATGATGAATTCGGCCCTCGCTTCCTTGGCATGGAAGATATTTACAACCCCAGACTGAGACAAGCCCTCTCAAAAGCGGCTGAATCAGAGGGTATCACTCTCCATGAAGGTGTCTACATTGGCACACTAGGGCCCACATTTGAAACACCGGCCGAGATTCGCGCTTTCAAAACCCTTGGAGCTGATGTTGTCGGCATGTCAACCATTCCAGATATTGTTACAGCACACCATTGTGGCATGAAAACAGCAGCCATTTCGGTTGTCACAAACTTAGCCGCAGGGCTTTCTAAAGAACCCCTGTCACACGAAGTCACTTTACGTGGAGCAACACTGGGGGCTGAAAAGATGCAACAATTAGTCTTGAGCTTCATTCAATCTTATCCCGACACGACGACCACATGACAGACATCAGCCAGTACATCCCCCTAATCGATTTAACACGACTAGGGGACCATGATACACCTGATGATATCAAAGCACTCTGCCAAGCTGCCCAAACACCTTATGGCGATGTTGCTGCTGTTTGTGTACAACCACAGCTCGTCAACGTAGCGGCTCAACAACTGAGTCATACACCAATAAAAGTTGCCACTGTCGCAAACTTT
>JABABC010000244.1 GCA_014238445.1 Coxiellaceae bacterium | reverse complement strand
TCATTTTTTAAAAACAGTTCGTACAAAGGTGGTGACAATGCCAAGCCTGGCTCAACACCAAGCCGTCGGCACAAACTGCCGGTGGCTATATTACGCATGACACTTTCTAACGGGATCATGTCCAACCGCTTGACCAAAGTTTCTGTATCACTGAGCTGATGAACCAAGTGAGTTGGAATACCTACTCCAGCAAGATGCTCCATGATGAAAGTGCTAATGCAATTATTCACCGCACCTTTTTCTTGCAACGAAGCTTTTTTCTCTCCATCAAACGCTGTGGTGTCATCACGAAACACAGCCACCAAATAATCGGGATCATCAGTTTCAAACAGTGACTTAGCTTTCCCTGTATATAATACGTTTCCTTTAGTATGCGTTATGGTCATAGCATGTAGCCTTTAAGGCTTCGAATGATTGTATTATGCGTCTCTACAGAAACAGCACCGCCTTTATCATTAGTCACTACCACCAAATAACCGGATTGAATAGGCTCGAGTTTAACCCAATAAATAGGGGTTTTTTTCTTAATGGTGCCTGATGTTTTTTTGGTATCCAACACGTAATAGATTTGCTTAGCCTGATTTTGATCAACCACCTTAAGCCGAGCATCATCATTCAATGCACGCCCCAACACACGCCATGCATTATGTTCAGGCAAAATTAACGTCGCGCGCTTCTGCACCGTGCCAGCTGAAGCAGTTGACGCAACCGTCATGGACTCAGCCGGCTTTTTTGTCCCTGATAAAACCGGGGGTTGAATTGAAGGCGGCGTTTGACCCTGAGGGTAAGTGGATGGAATCTTATAATATGGCGAAGATTTAGGTGCTGACGCTCCAGCAGGAACCGTCATACCCGCAGTGGCTTTACTCACAGTTAAATACTGATCCTCCACGGACTGATCTGACTTTGAGCATGCTGAAATGCCGAGAACAATAAAACCTATCAAACATAATCGGCGGTATAACATAACTTTCTCTCTTGTTTTAATGATTAAAAATAACAGTCACAGACTCACTCGATGATCGCAAGTGGTCATGGTACATAACATCCAACGGTGTTAATGGTAACCGCAAAGCACCGTGTATGCGCCCCATCTCTGCTAACAACCACTTAACGGGAATAGGGTTTGACTCGACAAATAAAGCCGCATGCAACGACCGCAATGACGCCTCAAGCTCACGAGATAATGCCACATCACCTGATAACGCTGCAGAACAAAGCGCTTTCATCGGCTCTGGAACAATATTAGCCGTGACTGAGATGACACCATGGCCACCTGCCAGCATAAAGTCGACCGACGAAGCATCGTCCCCACTCAATAAACTTAATCCACACTGAAGATCGAGTAAGGCCTGCAAGCGTTTAAGATCGCCAGTTGCCTCTTTCACCGCAACAATAGCAGGTTCATGGGCTAAACGAGCGACAGTCTCTGGGTGTAAATCACACCCACAGCGTGAAGGGACATTGTACAAAATTTGAGGGATTGAGCAGCGCTGCGCAATATATGAAAAATGCTCAAACAAACCTTGCTGTGTTGGCTTAACGTAATACGGCGTCACTAGCAAAGCACCATCGGCTCCCAGTGTTTGGGCGTGCTGAGTTAACTCTAAAGCGACAGACGTTGAAGCAGCACCCGTTCCAACGATAACCGGTATTCTGCCTTGCACCTGTGACACAACAGCCGTGACAATGCGTTCTCGTTCAGCCATCGTGAGTGCCGCTGACTCGCCGGTTGTTCCTAGTACAACCAAGCCTTCTGTGCCAGCTTCAAGGTGCCAATCCACTAGACGAGACAAGGCTTCAAAGTCAATGGAACCATCCGTTTGCATCGGTGTCACCAAAGCAACACAACTTCCTTTAAATAACATGACATCTAACCCTTGAGTGATAAATCTATGTCGGCATGAGAAGGCCATGATTTTATGCGATCACATCGCTCCGTGCAATCAAAAAGTGCCTTTTACAATACCCCTCTTACCATTCCTGCTGTATCGATTTCTATACACCACCATATCTGTTCAATACAAGATCACTGGCGAATAAATCCTTCCCATAATTCTGCACACACTTCAGGGGATAAATGACGTAACACCTCACCTTTTTTAGCGAGCTGCTGCTCAAAAGCACGTATTTGATCACTACGACGGTCATTTTCCTGCTTCAACACCAGAGTTGCTGATACTCCCTGCAACTTTGCCAGCGCAACACCGTGTGACAATAATTCCCCTAGGCAGGTATTAAACTGCAGGGAGTCGCCATCCTGGGAAAACTGGCTTAAAGACTGCGCCGCCTCAACCAACGAGTGTGACACCTGTTCCTTGTTGAGGGTATTGCACAACCCCCATCGCTCCGCTAACCCTGCCAACTGGTCTGCGCTCAATAACGGTGGTAGGTCATTCGGAATGTCAGCTAAAACAGATTCATGCTGGCGATCTTGGTTTTTACTTGCATACCAAGCTTGATGTGCTTCCTCTGATGTCATGCGCTGATCCAGCCCACTGACTCGACGTTTCTGCTGCTTAATGATTGCTGAACGCACTATATCATCCCAAGTAAAACGCTCTTCTTGGGTGGCCAACTCACTGTACATCACTAAATGCAAGCATAAATCAGCCAGCTCATCACGAACCGCATCAAAATCCTCTCGCTCAATGGCATCCCATAGCTCATACACTTCCTCTAAAGAGTATCGAGCAATTGAGTGCCAACTTTGCTCTTTCACCCACGGACAACCATCCTGCTGTGAATATAGCTCAGCCACTATAGACCTAAGGTCATCCATTAACGCATTCATGTT
>JABABC010000199.1 GCA_014238445.1 Coxiellaceae bacterium | reverse complement strand
TAAAAAAGACATTTGGAACAGTAAACCTGATGCCCTAGCTTCAATCGGTAACTACCTCAAACAAAACGGCTGGAAAAACCATCAACCCACCATGACGCAAGTCACTCTGCCACCACACTTTAACAGCCACTTATTAAGCTTAAAAACCACTAAGCCTGTTGCAACATGGGTTAAAATGGGTGTTCAACTACCTCGATCTGCATCGATCAACCGTCGATTACAAGCTTCAGTTATCCAACCCGATGGTGGGCCTACCTTGATGGTATTTAACAATTTTAAAGTCTTAATGGCTTGGAATTATTCGAGCTACTACGCTGGAACTGTCACATACATGGCTGATCGGATTTGCAATAAAGGTAACCCCTAGTGCCCGACACCTTATGACTTTAAGTTATTCAAATAGAGGTCATTATGATGAGACGCCCATTATATAAAAAAAAACACCTCTCTCGCTTACCAAATCGGCAATGCATGCCCCTTTCAAAGAAGCGAGTTTTGATCTATGGGCTCATAGGTCTGTCTGCTTCAACTCATCTTGCTGCAAAATCAGATTTATATTTTTACCGTGACGTTCCATACGCTCTATGCAGCCAAGCATTATGTCTAAAAACTAGCAACAAGCCACACCAAGCCACCTGCATGTGCCCCATTATCCAAACACCGCGAGGCAAAAACCAATGGCGAGCTCAGTCGATATCTCCCGTTCCAGTTAATCAAGGTCTGCCTGAATACAGCTCCTCCACAGGAAAACTTGTCAGTGTTTTATCAACCTTTTCATTTGCAAACAATGATACCTTCTTACCTGAAAAAAATAACACACTAGCACCACACATCATCCAGTGCACAGCATCTGACAGCGTTAACGACGAGTATGCTAATTGCTTTGGTGTACGCTGTGATGTGAAAAATGACGTAGCTTACTGCACATGTCCAGTCATTAAAGCCCAAACCTATAGTCTAGGATTTTCTCAGAATAAATTTGCACAATTTTGCCACTCCGGGGCCATCATTTGGTCAGGCGCTGATATCGATGATGGCAAATATCAATCACAATTTTTACTACAACACTATCAGCTAGTGAATCAAGAAAATAAGGCCTCATAAACGTTATATCACCCACCACGATAATACAATGGGAACACGCACACCCTATCGATTCTTCCAGGCACGAAAGCCCCCTTGCAGAGAATAGACCTGTTGATACCCCATGGCTTGCAAACTTTCTGCTGCTAATACTGAGCGATAACCGCCACCACAATAAAGAATAATCCGAGCTGATTTATCGGCACACTGTGTTGCAATGTCTCGCTCTAAAATCCCACGGCCTAAGTGATGCGCATTGGGAATATGCCCTTGCTCCCATTCATGATCTTCTCGCACATCGATTAACCAAGTGTCTGGAGCATGCGCCCACCGAATAGCATCCTCGAGTGTGACTTCTTTAACCACTGCCGAGGCACGCTCGCATAAGGCAATAAAAGCTTCATCATGCATCATAGACTTTCCGACGGAGCAAAACGCTTACGCCCTATAAAATACATTAAGAGTGGCAATACAATAAGAACATAGACACAAAACAAACCCGCATAGGCTAAAGCTGTTGTAAATAACGCAGGCTTAAATAACACCACACAAAATGGTGGTGCGTACGTCAAAAGAAAAATCAATGCGCCTTGCTTGCCTCGACGTTGGAGTTTAAACCCATCAGCAAAAAAATCCATCAAGCACACAGACACACCTAAAAAAGAGGTCAATGCGCAAATCGAAACAAACACCGAACCAAAAGCTAACACCACATGTTGCTGAGTCAACATGTATAGACTTTTAACCAATAAAGTATTCGTGTGCGGTGAGTGATTCATGGAGGCTAAGCCATCCATACCCAAACGCGGCAAACTACTTTGCACCACGGCAACCCAGATTAAATAAATCATCAACGGCAATAAACTACCGATCATCACCACCCGCCTTAATTTCACAACGTCACTGCCGAGATAACTCCGAATACTGGGTAAAATCACTGCATAACCAAATGAGGTTATCATGACCATAAAAATGGGTGGTGACGTCTGAAAAGACCCTTGGTGTAACTGTGTTGCCGTGGCATGCGGCAATAGCATCAAAACAAGAACAACAAACACACCTAACTTGACCGACATCAATGCGCGATTCAAATAATCCACCGAACCGATACCGGTATACACCACCCCCCCTAGGACCAAGGCCGCCACTAACGTGGCTTGCCAAAAGCTCAATGGTAGCTGCAATGATGATAAAAAGCCTTGTGCTATGTCTGCTGCCCCTGCCAAATAAGCGCACATAAGACTATATAAAAGTAATAGATACACCACCCAAGTCATCATGCTCATGGTCTTACCTAAGATTTTTTCTGACATCGTGATTAAGTTAGCACCCTCAGGTAACCATAAATTCACTCGCAACAAGGTCCATGCGCCAATGGTCATAATAGCCCAAGCGAACAGCAACAACACCGCGGATAGCGAAAAAGATTCATTGGCAGTAACGACGGGTAATGCCAACATAGCAGCACCGATACATGTCCCTAAAATTAATAACACACTGCCGAATTGCTTATTCATGGTTTTCCCTATCAGTTTCAATCGTTGTGCCGTATTATTGCCCGCGCAGAAACAATTTGTCCAACTCTTTCATGGAATACTGCACCCAAGTGGGTCGACCATGATTACAGTAACCACTGTTCGGTGTTTGCTCCATCTGCCGCAGCAACGCATTCATAGCCTCACGTGATAAGGTATGATGCGCTTTAATCGCTTGATGACAAGCCATGTTACCCAATATCGTAGACCACACTTCGTGCGATCGACGACTATTATCATGAGACATCAACTCAGCCAAAATCTGATGAATGAGGTCATGGCCTTCCATATCTTTAAGGTACACAGGCACACCACGCAAAGATAAGGTGGTAATCCCCATCGCTGAGACCTGCAAACCCACGGACTCAAATACTGATTGGTGCGTTTCCCACGCTAACATTTCATGCGGCGTCACCTCGACAGCAATTGGCACTAGCAAAGTTTGGGTCGGCATACTCTGCTGCTCAAAATCGCGCTTCATTTTTTCAAACAAAATACGCTCATGAGCTGCATGCATGTCAACAATCACTAACCCTTGTTCATTTTGCGCTAAAATAAAAATATCATGCAGCTGTGTTAACGCCACGCCTAACACAGGTGCAGGCTCAACTGTTGGTGAAGCCTGGTCATGGGTAAGTTCATTGGATACCGCGTGATCGGTCGACTCCCTCGTCTCTAATGCCATGACTGATTGTTCCACAGGCATCGGCTTTAACAATACCGGGGATACCTCTTCTGGAATGACCGCCCTAGCGTTGCTCATCGGATGAATAGCCTGTGACACCGGTGGTGCTGATAGTGAGACTCCTGCATGAGCTAATTCGGCGACAGGTGACTCACCTGAAGCCTCGGGTATTTGAACCGTCATGGTATTTTGTTCTGCATGTGGTCGTACGGCGGTTAATACATCTGTCACCGCACGTACTAGGGCATCATGGACTAAGCGACTATCACGAAAACGCACCTCATGCTTGGTTGGATGCACATTCACATCGACCAAGGCTGGGTTCATCGTCAAAAACAACACGTATGCAGGATATCGACCATGGAATAACACATCGTGATAGGCCTGTTTCACCGCATGAGCAATCAATTTATCCCGCACAAAACGACCATTAATATAAACGTATTGCATATCTGGCTGCGCCCGTGAAAAAACCGGTAAGGCAATGTAACCCGTCAGTGTTAAGCCAGCGCCTTCATATTCAAGACACAAGGCTTCTTTTAAAAAAGCGTCCCCCATAACTTGAGCAATGCGACGCTCTTGTAAAGTCACGTCAATCGCTACGGGTGATTGAAAGACTGGTCGTTGATTATGATTCAAGGTAAAACCCACATCGAAACGACTTAAAGCTAATCGATGCACCACCGTTTGAAGGTGCAAAAACTCCGTGCGAGGGGCACGCAAAAACTTGCGTCGAGCGGGAGTGTTATAGAACAAGTCTCTCACTTCAACCGTTGTCCCGGTGGGGTGAGACGCTGGTTCACAGGTTTCTTGACCGGCTTCACTCACCACTCGATAGGCACATGACTGGCCCTCTATAGCTGATGTCAACGTCAAACGTGAAACGGCAGCAATACTCGCCAAAGCCTCACCACGAAACCCTAAACTATAAATCGCTTCTAAATCTTTAAAATGAACGACCTTACTGGTCGCATGGCGTGACAAAGCTAAGGGTAAGTCATCCGCGTGAATCCCTTTACCATTATCGCGCACGCGAATTAACTCATGCCCGCCTTGCATCACATCCAAGGTGATCTGCGTCGCTTGTGCATCTAAACTATTTTCAATGCACTCTTTCATCACTGAGGCAGGTCGTTCAACGACCTCACCGGCTGATATTTGGTTAGCCACTTGGCTATCCAATAACTGTATTCTGCTCATGGATTACCCTGTTTGTTTCTTTGGTATTCGTAGTTGTTGTCCCACATGGATCACATCACTGTGCAAACGATTGGCCTGGCGCAATGCTGCGGTTGATACATGATAGCGAAAAGCGATATATGACAATGAATCGCCGCGATGGACGGTATGCCACACCTCATGTCGACGCTGCTCTTGCGCTAACGCTAGCGCAGTGCCACGCGGAGGCTGCACTTGAAAATACGACACAATGCCATGCTTAATCGATTGAGCTAACTGGTTTTGATACGACTGTGTGCGCAAACGCCTCTCTTCTTGTGGGTTAGATAAAAAACCTGTTTCAATTAATAGTGATGGAATATCAGGTGATTTCAATACAACAAAAGCAGCCTGATCAACATCATCATCATGCAAATGAGCAAAAGTTTGAAGTGAGGCGATGATCACTTCACCAATTTCAATACTGCTTCGAATCGTGGCTGTTTGTGACAAACTGATGAGAACCGATTGCAACATTTGTGTTTTATCTGACAACTCAACACCACCGATCAATTCTGATTGGTTTTCTCGTTCGGCTAACCAACGTGCCGCCTCACTCGTTGCACCTTTTGAAGACAAGGCATACACCGAAGCACCTTTTGCTGACGTATTGCGAAACGCATCAGCATGAATCGCCACAAACATATCGGCTTTCTTTTTACGAGCAATGGCTAAACGTTGACGCAACGTTAAATAATAGTCGGAATCACGCGTTAAATAGGCTTTAAATCCAGGTTGTTGATTGATTTGCTGATACAGTTTTTTAGAAATTGATAACACCACGTTTTTTTCATGGGTACCTCCAACACCTGTCGCACCAGGATCTTTACCACCATGACCCGGATCAATCACAACGATAATATCGGAAGAACGTTTTGGAACTCCTGCTGATGCAACAGGCTGTGGCGGGGTAATGATGTGCGGGGCTGACAGTGCAGCCACTGACGCACCCTGCAGTGTCACCATCAACTCCTGCTGACGACCTTGCACGATTTTTTTCACCGTAGAAGTAACCGGTGTTCGCAAGTCCAACACTAACCGCAAGCTTCCTTGTGTGTGTTGAGCACTGCGCAAACGCAACAGTGGG
>JABABC010000243.1 GCA_014238445.1 Coxiellaceae bacterium | reverse complement strand
CAATATTTGCTCGCATCGCGGTGCCCCGCTAAACGAATGCGACCACGGCAAGGCGAAAAAGGGACGCGTCTTTTCCTGCCCTTATCACGGCTGGACCTATGACCTGGAAGGGAAACTCATAGGCGTCCCGTTCGGCAACGAGGGATTTGACACCATTGATCGCGACACTCTGGGACTGAGACCACTGGACGTGCAGGAAAAATATGGCATGATTTTCGTCATGCCCAATCCCGAAAAAACGTTTGATATCGATCAGACGCTGGCAGGATTACAGGAGCGCTTATCAGGCTTTGGCTTTGAAGATCACTACTACCTGGGTGCCAAGCAGGTGTTTACCGACTTCAGCTGGAAACTCAACATGGACACCTTCCATGAGTACTACCATTTCGAGTTCCTGCACGCCGAAAGCATTGCCACAATGGCCTACAGCAATACTGCACACTACAAGCAGTATGGCCGTAATCACTCAATGGGATCTCCTGCGCTGGCTATCAATGAACTCAAGGACATACCTGAGGGTCAGTGGGAGCCAAGAGAGTACGCCTCTTTTGTTAACTTCATTTTCCCCAACACTGTAATTTTTGTGGTCAATGACCACTTCCAGACTTGGCGCGTGTACCCCATTACACCGGACCGGTCTGTCGTGTATCACAGCATGTTTCTCCCCAACAAACCGCAGGAGGGAGAAGAGCGGGACCAATACGAGGCATACTTTCAAATGATCAACAACGTGGCAGTGGCCGAAGACTACTCGCTAGTGGACAAAATCAATCGCGGATTAAAGGCCGGTATAGAGCGCAAGGTCCTGGTGGGTCGCAACGAGCCAGGTGTGCAAAATATGCATCGCCAATTGCGCGAGGTGCTCGGAAAGTGACAAAGCCGCTGCGGTTGAGGCCATAAACTGCGTTAATCGCACTCCTTACAGCCCGGGTTTGTCTAAATGTGTAATCGAAGAAACTAGCGCATGCTTATAGAGAAAAAACTCGAACTCACCATTATTTTGGTGTTGGTCGCTGGCTTTACCCTTTCCAGCATTGGCGCATATTTGCTATATCGTGACAATGTTAGCGTAAACCAGGTTCAAGCACAGAGAGAATTTTCCGAGTTCAGGAATCGAATCGACAACCGAGCAGCCACCTTCGATCGGGATTTGGAGATTAATTTTGAGGCTCTCAGATCACTCGCTATATTATTCAGCGGGGACGCCAAACCTGATCTGAATAAATTTGACGAATTAGCTCAGGCAATTATGTTGCGACATAGCCATATTCAGGCCTTCTCTTGGATACCCCGAATCAGGCATGTAGATAGAGCTACAGCGGAAAAACAGGCCCAAGCGATATTTCCTCATTTTGAAATCTTGCAACGAAGTCTGGGCAAGCTCACGCCCGCAGTAGAAAGGCCCGAATACTTTCCCGTCTACTTTCTTAGTCCCTACATAGGCAATGAGCCCGCACTGGGCTTTGACCTGGCATCTAACGCGGTCCGCCTTCAAGCTCTCGAAAAATCCAGAGATTCAGGCGAACTGCAGGCTACCGCCAGTATCACACTAATCCAAGAAATGACCGATCAAAAAGGCTTTCTTGTTTTCTTGCCCTTGTATCGAGGCTCCCAGGCGACTCTTGAACTGCGCAGAAAAAACCTCATTGGCTTTATTACCTGCGTCTATAGAATAGTCGATATTTTTAGTCATTCCGCCCCGTCAACTGCTAATACACTTGAAACAGTTTTTAGAATTACTGAAAAAAACCAGGCCAACGAAGAAAATATTATTTATCAATCAGTCAACGCCAAAGATTTTTTTGAAGATGATTCTTTTGATGTTAATGAAGATATTACAGGGGTCTATTTTTATGAACACGAGCTGCCCAGCGTGCTTGGACAAACATGGACTCTAATGGCAGCAAGCCCAAAAAAATATTTGTCAGATAGCGCTCTCGACGGCCCCATATTATTTTTTGGCGTCGGTATACTATTTTCCATTTTTGTGTCGATGCATATTCGAAGAATATCAAATGACTCGGAAGCGCTGTCTGCGATGAACAAAAAGCTAGACTCCATCTCTCATACAGATGTGCTTACCGGAATACCAAATAGAAGAACCTTCGATGAATTTATCAATGGAGAACTACTTCGTGCAGTAAGGAACAAAACATATATGTCGGTACTTATGATTGACGTAGATTACTTCAAACCCTAT
>JABABC010000242.1 GCA_014238445.1 Coxiellaceae bacterium | reverse complement strand
GTGATGGGTGAATGTTGGCTCAGATACTTGTTTCTGCATTGCAGTAGGCGTCAGGAGGAAGCTACCTTGCCAGCCGAATGGCGCCCACCACTTTGTAGGGGCTCTGAACCAAGATGTTGGTGTGTTTGAGGTTGAGTCTGAAGAAGGTGCGAAAGTGTATTGAATCGTGTTACTAGGCCCTTGGTTTGCAAGCTCAAGCTGTTCATTGATTTTATTGAGGAGTAACGTTTGAAAAGAGTGCCAAAAAAACCCGCCGTGTTCCTGAATGGCCAGTGAAATGAGTGTGTGAGGATGCTTGCCAATCTTTGTAACAACCTCTTGTGCAATCTCTTCAATATAGCCGGTTTTGTTGAGCGTTATTCCATTCAACCAACTGCTGATTGATGCCCATTTAGAGCCACGTAATGAAGAGGGTAAACGGTCCTGGCCGCTACTGAGGCCAGCGTTATAACTGACGTAAATCAGCTGGAGATCCTTATTGTCTGATGATGTCTTTTCGTGCCTCATAAGACCCTCCGGGGTCGATCGATTTAAGAGTCAGTGTACGCAGCTTGCGTAACGGTCTGATGTCAAAACCAGGGAGTTTTGTATCAAAGTGTTACAATTTGACTTAAGAGAACCTTAAATTATTTAACTAGCTGTTTTTACAGCGTTTTGTTCCTTCATTTTGACGCAAGGTTTGTTCGTTAGGGGAAATCAGGTACACTCCCGCCTGGTACTTTTTTCAGTGAGCATGATGCAATGAATTATGTGCAAACCATTAGACAAATGATTCACACCGCCCTTGAGGCTGTATCTTCTGAACTCAGCGAGAGCTGTGATTTGTTAGCGATACAAGTCGAAGCCACCAAAGACCCGCAGCATGGTGATTTTGCAACCAATATTGCTTTAATGAAGGCGAAAGTGGCGCGTATGGCACCTAGAGTATTAGCACAACAGATCGTTGATGCATTGCCACAGCAGGGGATATTTTCAGCGATTGCCATTGCAGGGCCTGGGTTTATCAATTTTACGGTAGCACCGGATCAGTTACGTCACATCATCCCTGAGATTTTATCGGCAAAGGCTTCTTATGGGCATTTAAGCTTAGGTGAGGGGCAATCCGTGCATTTGGAGTATGTTTCAGCAAATCCGACAGGTCCGTTACATGTCGGGCATGGTCGTGGTGCGGCGTATGGTTCCTGTGTGGCCAGTTTATTGAAAGCCGTGGGTTATACCGTGCATCAAGAATATTACGTGAATGATGCAGGACGCCAAATGCGCATTTTAGCACTGAGTGTTTGGTTACGGGCATGTGCCTTACAAGGTGTGGTGTGTGCTTTTCCATCGAATGCTTATCAAGGTGATTATATTCAGGACATTGCCCGTGATTGGCTAGTTGCCACGCCGGACTGGCCAGTCTTAGCCAGTGCACAGTTCATTGATGAGACGTTGGCAGCTAGCGGTGAGGATAACGCGGATGCTACCGTGGATCGTTTGATCGATTATGCTATTGATGAACTGGGTGAGGAGGCTTTTGAAGCACTCAAGCGCTTTAGTTTTGAGGTAATATTAGCCGATATTCGTGAGGATTTAACGGAATTCGGTGTGTGTCATGATGCTTGGTTGTATGAAAGTGAATTGATGAGCCAAGGCCTGTTAGAGGCGAGTCTACAATTATTAAAAGACCAAGGGCATGTCTTTGAATCAGAGGGGGCGATGTGGTTTCGTGCGACGACCTTTGGTGATGATAAAGACCGTGTTTTGGTCAGAGAAAACGGTAAGCCAACCTACTTTGCCTCAGATGTCGCTTATCACCTTTATAAATACCGTCAGGGGTATGATCATATTGTGGATGTCTTTGGTGCCGATCATCATGGTTACATCGCAAGAATTCGCGCTTTCTTACAAGGCTTGGGGCAAGATCCCGAGCGCTTGAAAATTTTGTTGGTGCAGTTTGCGATTCTTTATCGTGGTAAAGAAAAGGTCAGCATGTCGACACGGGGTGGGCAGTTTGTCACGTTGCGCCAATTGCGAGAGGAAGTCAGTAACGATGCAGCGCGCTATTTCTACGTCATGCGCAAACCCGAACAACATTTGGATTTTGATTTAGAGTTGGCTAAATCACACAGCAGTGATAATCCTGTGTATTACATTCAATACGCTCATGCACGTATATGCAGCGTTTGGCGGCAGTGTGATGAACAAGGGTTGTCGGTGCCAGCCGTTGACTCAGTGGTTGATTTAAGTGAGCTCGCCAGTACTCATGAGCAAGAGTTGATTAAAAAGATGGTGCATTATTCGCGTATTTTAACTGCAGCAGCGGTTGATTATGCGCCACATGTCTTTGCGAATTACTTGTATGACTTAGCGAATCAGTTTCACAGTTATTACAACGCAACGAAGTTTTTGGTGCCAGAAGTATCAGTTCGGCATGCTCGCTTAAGATTGATCGCTGCGGTGCAACAAATCTTACAGAATGGTTTGACATTATTAGGTCTTAGTGCGCCTGAAAAAATGTGATATGGTATGGGCAATTATTGAAAGGAGTAACTCATGAAAGCCTTACGTTATACTGTTTTTCTCATCCTATTATTAGCATTGTTACTGCTGGTTGCTGTGCCTTATGCTATGGGTTGGTGGATTGAGGGTCAGTATAAAGCATGGGTTGATCAAGCGAATGAGCAGAATCCTGCTATCGAATTGTCGGTTTCAGATTATCACCGCGGATGGTTTCATAGTACAGCCACATTAATGGTTGATGTGCAAGACCCTATGCTGCGTCAGCAACTATCTGCGGATAAACAAGCAGATTTACTGCCTATTGATGTTAAAGTTGATATTGATCATGGGTTGTTGGTTATTACGCAGACACCGGATGGCAAAAAACAGTGGTACGTTGCAAAAGCCGTGGTGAAAGCAAACATTCAGCGCCAGCAAATGAATATTGCCTCTTTGTCTTCTTTGGATCTGAAAAATAGGGTCATCACACAGGCTGTGATTCATCAGTTGTCGATCCCTTTACAGGGAGGTCAGTATCTCATGAAGGATGCATCTCTCCATTCGCAGTTTTCATTGAATGATTCGACAGGACATTCCGAGATCAATATCCCTGAGATTACATTGCAGTTTGGACCTTCAAATAAAGTAATGACGTTGACACTGCATGATCTATCAATGCAGAATCATTTCTACAAGCAGCAATCGATTGTTTTTGGCCAGCGTGCTTTGACCATTAAAGCTTTGGACTGGAAGCAAGGGAAAGTGTTTGCAACAGTGGGTCAGATGCGCTTTGAAACAGCGATTGTTCCAGAAGGTGATCGCACCCATGTGACCATGCATTGGTCTATGCAATCGTTTAATGATAATGGTGAGAAAAGTGGCCCATTGCAGTTAGACTTTGCATTGCAATCATTAGATACAGAGGCTTTGTCACACTTAATGGATCAGTTGAATGAGGTGCAGGGTGGTGCTGCATTAACTCATTCCTCTCAGATGCTTTTTCCATTAGTCGGTGTACTTGTGCGTGGTGTTGATGGCCATCTCTCATTATCTTACCACTCACCGTATGGTTTGGTGTCTGTCAAAGGCATTATAAAGATGCCTAGTAGTAAGCAGAGCAATATTTTCGCGGTCGTTCAAGCTTTGAAAGGGCAGTTAGATGTGTCATTGCCAGATATGTGGTTGCAGCACACGTTAGCCTGGGTTGTGAATCGCACGAATATGGATCAGCATCAGCCTGTTGTTGGACGAACTTCCCCAGCCGTGCAGGCTAAGCAGGCGGTTCAGCAGTTGATTGATAAGAAAATGTTGATTCAAAAAGAGCATCAATTGACATTGCAAGCAACGTTAAAGTCTGGACAGGTGTTAGTGAATGGTCAG
>JABABC010000073.1 GCA_014238445.1 Coxiellaceae bacterium | reverse complement strand
ATTATTTTGTGTATTTTTGTTTTTCGTGGTGCGGGTGGTTTTGTGTCAGATTATTGCATCAGTCGAGTGGCTCGCAGTGTGGTCACGGACTTTCGTCGACGCTTGTTTGCACATTATATAAAATTGCCAGCCAGTTTTTATGACCGTAGTCGTTCAGGTGATTTATTGGGTGTCATTATTTACAACGTCGATCAAGTCGCGCAAGCCTGTTCCAGTTCACTGATCACCGTGTTACGAGAAAGTTCGTTGTTAATTGGGCTAGTCATTGTCATGTTTAGCATTAGTTGGCAGTTGTCGTTATTTTTTGTGGTGGTAACACCTTTTATTGCTTGGGTAGTGCGTTGGAGTGCATCACGACTGCGTCGATTGAGTTGTCAGGTGCAAGATTCGGTGGGTGATGTGACTTCTGTTGCCGGAGAGGGTATTGATAATTACAAAGTGATTCGTATTTTTGGTGGGCAAGCATATGAGATCAATAAATTTTTTATTGCCACGAAACGTAACTTACAGCAATCGTTAAAAGTTGTTGTGACGAATAGCATTGGTTCAGCCTCGGTGCAGATTTTAGTGTCGATTCCGATTGCTGGCACGCTGTTTTTTGCCACCATGCCATCGTTTAATTTTTCGGCGGGTGGTTTTGCGGCTATTATCGGTGCCATGGTGAGTTTATTGCGTCCTTTTCGTCGATTAACCACGGTGAATGCTACGTTTCAAAGAGGGATTGCCGGCACAGACAGTATTTATAAGATGTTAGAGCAACCTTTGGAAGAAGATTCTGGAACACAGGTATTGACAATGACCGATGCGGCGGTCGTATTAAATAATGTATCTTTTCGTTATCGGCAAGACAGTAGCTGGGTATTGAAAGATATTTCTTTGAAGGTGCCTCAGGGAAAAACGGTCGCTTTAGTAGGACGTTCTGGCGGTGGAAAAACAACGCTAGTGAATTTGCTCCCTCGTTTTTATGAAGCAAACGCGGGTGAGATCTTATTAGATGGGAAAGACATCAAACAGTACACGTTAAGCTCATTGCGCCAGCAATTTTCGGTGGTGTCTCAAGATACCACGCTATTTAATGATACCATTGCGAATAACATTGCGTATGGCATGAAGGATGTGAGTGATTCAGAGTTACGAGCAGCGGCAAAAGCTGCTTGTGCAGATGAGTTCATTGAGCGTTTTCCTCAGCAGTATGATGAACTGATTGGCGAAGATGGTGTTTTATTATCCGGCGGTCAACGACAACGTATTGCGATTGCGCGCGCTCTATTAAAGAAAGCGCCAATTCTTATTTTAGATGAGGCGACGTCAGCCCTTGATAGCCATTCGGAACAACATATCCAGCAGGCATTAGCCGCATTGATGGAGTTTTCAACGTCGATTGTTATTGCGCACCGTTTATCAACGATTGAAAACGCTGATTGGGTCGTGGTTTTGGATCAAGGGTGTATTGTTGAACAAGGCACGCATGCAGATTTGATAGCCGCTCAAGGGGCTTATGTTGAACTGCGTAGGGTTCAGTTTCGTGAAGAAGCCCACTTAGAAACGGTATCGTAATGTTCACCAGGGGCTTGCTCAAGCTTTGGTATGGTGGCGCGCGTTGGCAGTGGTTGAGTGGGTTGTTAGTTCCTTTTTCGTGTGCCTATCGTTGGGTGATAGCCATTCGTTATCAATGTTATCGTTTGGGTGTTTTTAAAAGTACGGCTATGGATGTTCCGGTGATAGTTGTGGGCAATATCACTACGGGTGGAACGGGCAAGTCGCCGTTAACTGCAGCGATAGCAAAACAATTAATGCAAGCGGGTTTTTGTCCCGGTCTAGTGAGTCGAGGCTATGGTGGTCAATCACCTTCTTGGCCACAATGGGTGACTGCTCAATCAGACCCTCGAGTGGTTGGCGATGAGCCGGTGATGTTAGTTCAGCAAACGGGTTGCCCGATGATGGTAGGGCCTGATCGTGTTGCTGCTGCCCATGCCTTATTACAGCGTACGGATTGTGATGTGATTCTTAGTGATGATGGTTTACAGCATCTGGCGTTAGGTCGTGATATTGAAATAGCGGTGGTAGATGGTGAGCGTCGTTATGGTAATGGCTGGTGTTTGCCAGCCGGCCCATTGCGTGAGCCATTATCACGATTAAATACAGTGGATGCAGTGGTGTGTCAAGGTCGCGCGTTATCGGGTGAATATGCGATGACCTTATCCTTGAAAGAGCCGATGGCTATGAATTCAACACAAGTCACGCAAGCCTGGAGTGACTTCCAAACGCCTGTGCATGCTGTTGCAGGAATAGGGCATCCAGAGCGGTTTTTTAAAGCGTTAGAGCAACAAGGGTTATCAGTTATTAGACATCCTTTTCCTGACCATCATGCATATGCGTTATCGGATATTCAATTTGAGGATAATAATCCGATTTTAATGACCGCTAAGGATGCAGTGAAGTGTCAATCATTGAACTTAAATAATGCTTGGTGCGTACCAGTGATGGCCGAGTGTGATCCAGGCTTCTGGGAATGGCTGTTGCATACAGCATATTGTCACTGAAAATACAGATGATTATAGGGTCAGTTGAGAGCTTATCTTATGATTGAGCTACTGAGCTTTTATACATAATCGATTCGGGTAGGTTGTTATTTGAACCCTAATATTTTCTTAATATTCTTCATGTAATATGCTCACTTAAATGAAAGATTACAAATTAGAATACCGACGTAAACGAACAACTCAGGAAGAGGTAGAACAAAGCGGCGGCTCGGCAGAAACGTCAGTCAGCACTACCGCTAGGGGAGGGACGTCCATCGCCCAGAAGTAGAGGGGGAAAAGGAGCTTAAGGAACCAAACAGCGCTGCCAAGATGGGTTGAATCACTTGGCATTAGGCTAGGGATTTGCTGACTCGAGCACGGCTGTGTGCCGTACATTCGGCGACAT
>JABABC010000241.1 GCA_014238445.1 Coxiellaceae bacterium | reverse complement strand
GAAATGGTGATGCCTGGTGATAACGTGAAGGTGACGATTGAAATGATCGCACCGGTTGCGATGGATGAAGGGTTACGCTTCGCGGTTCGCGAAGGGGGCCGTACCGTTGGTGCGGGTGTTGTTGCTAAGATTGTAGAGTAATTAAACTCGGTTCTTGAATGTGCCACAGAGTGATAGCACCCTGTGGCTTTGTTTGGTAGATAAGATAGGCCAGTAGCTCAATTGGCAGAGCAGCGGTCTCCAAAACCGCAGGTTGTGGGTTCGATTCCCTCCTGGCCTGCCAAATAAATAGATTGGAAACTTCGTAATGAGTTCTAAAAAGGTAGTGACAGATAAGCAACACAAAAGACATGCCAGTTCTTCAGTAGGTGGTATGGCTGATTATGCGAAGTGGGCGCTTGTTGTCCTTTTGATTCTCGCTGGTGTTGTTACTAACGTTTATTATGACAATGTATCTTCGGCCATTCGTGCAGCCGTTGGTATCGTTGGTTGTTTGGTTGTCTTGTCTTTGTACTTTAGCACCCGTTCAGGCATAAAAGCCTGGGGTTTCCTGAAGGGTTCGCAGACTGAAATGCGGAAAGTGACATGGCCAACACGTTCTGAAGCGATGCAGATGACCATGATTGGTATGGTTGTGTTAGTGATTCTGTCGTTAGTTTTATGGGCTGTTGACGGCATGTTTTTATGGTTGGTAGGCCTGCTAACTGGGCAGGGGGGATAATCAATGTCTGATCAAACTGATTCAATGAAGCAGCGTTGGTATGTGATACAAACATATTCTAATTTTGAAAATCAAGTTGCAGAGCGCATTAAAAAAATGATCGCTGAGGATGATTCACTGAAAAGTAAGTTCGGTGAGATTATTGTACCAACCGAGGAAGTAGTTGAGATGCGTGGAGGACAAAAGCGTCGTAGTGAGCGCAAATATTTTCCAGGCTATGTTTTGGTGCAAATGGACTGTGATGATGCAGTTTGGCATATGGTTCGTAATGTGCCTAAAGTATTGGGTTTTATCGGCGGCACATCTGATCGTCCTATACCGTTAACCGAAAAAGAGGTGAACCGTATTCTTCAGCGTATGGAGGATGGTGAGAACAAACCAAAACCGAAAGTTTTATTTGAGCCTGGCGAAGTCATTCGAGTAAACGATGGTCCATTCGCTGACTTTAATGGTGTTGTGGAAGATGTGAATTACGACAAGAGTCGTTTGCGTGTGTCCGTTTCTATTTTTGGACGGTCAACGCCTGTTGAATTGGAATTTTCTCAAGTTGAGAAATGCTAGGCGGGATGCCTGTAGGTGTATGACCACCCTTCGAGGGGGTCGTTTTAAACCGGGGAGCAGGACTTGTGACTGCGTTTGCACCCACACAAAGAGGTAGTTATGGCTAAAAAGATTACGGGGTATATCAGCTTGCAAATCCCCGCAGGTGAAGCAAAACCAAGTCCACCTGTTGGGCCTGCATTAGGTCAGCATGGCGTGAATATTATGGAGTTTTGTAAGTCATTTAATGCGAAAACTCAAGATATGGAACGTGGGCTTCCTACTCCGGTGAAAATCACGGTCTATGCCGATCGTAGTTTCACTTTCATTATGAAGACGCCTCCTGCGGCGGTCTTAATTCTAAAAGCAATTAAATTAAAAAGTGGTAGTGCTACGCCCAACACAGTTAAAGTGGGGATGATCACACGCACTCAATTAGAAGACATAGCAAACCTTAAAGCACCTGATTTATCAGCTGCAGATCTTAATGCGGCTGTTCGCACTATCGCAGGAACTGCTCGCAGCATGGGTGTTGATGTTGAAGAGGGGGCTATCCAATGAGCAAGCGAATGAAAGCGATTTATGACATCTTAGGTGGCCGTCCATTAGGTAAACAATTCCCATTGATGGAAGCCCTGGATTTATTATCACAATGTTCTAAAACCAAATTCATGGAGTCTATCGATGTTGCTGTGATGCTGGGCGTGAATGCGAAGAAATCTGACCAGAATGTCCGAGGCGCTACCGTATTGCCCTGCGGTTCTGGAAAATCAGTTCGTGTTGCCGTGTTTGCGCAAGGTGATCAAGCAGAAAAAGCTAAAGCAGCTGGTGCGGATATTGTGGGTCTAGATGATTTAGCTGATCAAATTAAAGCAGGTCAAATAGATTTCGACGTTGTGATAGCAACGCCGGATACCATGCGTGTGGTAGGTCAATTAGGTCAAATTTTAGGACCTAAAGGCCTCATGCCTAACCCTAAGGTTGGTACCGTTACACCAGATGCTGCCACAGCCGTAAAAAATGCAAAAGCAGGCCAGGTGCGTTTTCGTACCGATAAAAACGGAATTATTCATGGCTCCATTGGAAGGGTTGATTTCAAAGCAGAGGATTTAAAGACCAATTTAGATGCTTTGTTGGCTGACTTAAAGAAAGCTAAGCCAACGACAGCTAAAGGTACGTATTTTAAGAAAATTACTGTATCGACCACGATGGGCCCAGGCCTAGTGGTTGATGTGGCGACTTGCTCTATTTAATAGGCAAGTCAATGCATTCGCGATAGGCCTGTGAAGACTGTTTGATACAGTTCATATGCCTCTCGTCGAAGACCGTAGGTGCACTGGATTCAGTGCTTAATAGCAGTTGCTGGCCTACGCAGACGGTGCGACGAAAACACATGTTCTCGGTTCACCAAAGGGTGGGGATTCTATAATTTAGATTTCCTTAATATTAACTAATACGAGGGCTAAAAGTGACTCTACGTTTAGAAGACAAAAAAGCCATGGTTGCTGAGCTTAATCAGATTGCTAAAAACTCTATTGCTGCTATTGCTGCAGATTATCGAGGTTTAACAGTATCTGCGCTCGATCAGCTGCGTGTAGAAGCTCGTAAAGCCGGTGTGCTTGTCCGTGTTTCTCGTAATACCTTGGCCAGAAGAGCTATCGAAGACACGAATTTTGCGTGTATAGAGCCAGCACTTAAAGGTCCCATCGTTTTGTTATTTTCACAAGAAGACCCTGGTGCTTGCGCTAGGTTATTGAAAGATTATGTGAAAGATCATGATGCGATGGATGTGGTTGCTCTAGTTGTCGATGGTGCGTTATTACCATTAGAGCAGCTAGCTGCCGTTGCTAGCTTGCCAACATACAATCAAGCTATTAGTCAATTAATGTCTGTCATGATTGCTCCAATTACAAAAGTAGTTCAAACAACGAATGAAACCGTTGTTCAAGCTGTTCGAGTGATTGCTGCAGTTGCTGAAGACAAAAAGGCTGCTTAAAACTATTACTATTATTATTATTTGGAGAAGAAAATGACTGAATTAACTAAAGATCAAATTATTGATGCAATTGCTAACATGAGCGTTATGGACGTTTGTGATCTAGTAAGCGCAATGGAAGAGAAGTTCGGCGTATCTGCTGCTGCAGCGGTTGCTGTTGCAGGCCCAGCTGCGGCTGACGCAGGTGCTGTTGAAGAGCAAACTGAATTTGACGTTGTAATGAAGTCTTTCGGAAGCAATAAAATTGCTGTTATTAAAGCAATTCGCGCTATCACTGGTTTAGGCTTGAAAGAAGCTAAAGACACGGTGGAAAGTGCTCCTACTACTGTGAAAGAAGCCGCCAGTAAAGATGAAGCCGAAAACTTCAAAAAGCAGCTTGAAGAAGCTGGTGCTGAGGTTGAACTTAAGTAAGACCACAGTAATCAATAGCTCCTCTTTTAGCATAGGCTGAAAGAGGGGCTTTTGCATTGATAGAATGAAAGAAATTGTCACATAACACCGATGAACCATGGGTAAAACGCATGACTCAAAAAATAAATCAAAGCAACAGCCAGGCTCTGTCTAATACCGCTAAAAAACGTTTACGACTTAGATTGGGTAAAAGCAAGCCTGAAGTAATTCCTGTGCCGTATTTGCTTTCTATGCAAATTGATTCTTATAAGGACTTCTTGCAACAAGGCATTTTACCTGCAGATCGTACAGACACCGGGTTGCATGCTGCTTTTTCTGGTGTTTTCCCAATCATTAGTTTTTCGGGTAACGCTGAACTGCATTATGTCAGTTATAACTTAGGCAAGCCGATGTTTGATGAAAGCGAATGTTTGCTACGTGGTTTATCCTATGCAGCACCGCTGCGTGTAAAAATGCGATTGGTGGTGTATGACAAAGAAGAATCGACTGCAGATAATAATGTCGTTAAGGATATTAAGGAGCAGGAAGTCTATATGGGTGAGCTTCCTTTAATGACCAAAACAGGTAGCTTTATTATCAATGGTACTCAGCGTGTAGTAGTTTCTCAACTGCATCGTTCGCCAGGTGTGTTCTTTGAACATGATAAAGGTAAAACCCATAGTTCTGGTAAGTTGTTGTATTCTGCGCGCATTATCCCTAACCGTGGTTCTTGGCTGGACTTTGAGTTTGACGCGAAAGACTGTGTATTTGTTCGTATTGATCGCCGTCGAAAAATTCCTGCTACTATTTTGTTGAGAGCGTTAGGCTACACCACAGCAGAAATTCTTGATATTTTCTATGACACTGACACCATTACATTGAAGAAAGATCATGCCATTCTTAGTTTAGTGCCGCAGCGATTACGTGGTGAAATTCTTGCGATGGATATTAAAGATAAAAATGGTGATGTCATTGTTGAAGCTGGGCGTCGTGTTTCTGGTCGTCAAATTCGATTGATTGAAAAATCTGAGATTAAAACCCTGCAATACAATTTTGATTCTATCATTGGTAAGCGAATTGCAATGCCTGTGATTGACAAGACTACCGGTGAAGAATTAGCGGCAGCTAACCAAGAGTTAACTGAGGATTTATTGGAAGTCTTATTGGCGGCTTCTGTGAAACGTATTCAAGTATTGTACGTCAATGAGCTGGAGCGCGGATCTTACATAGCGGATACCTTACGCTTAGATTCAACTACGAATCGATTGGAAGGTTTAATTGAAATTTATCGCATTATGCGACCTGGCGAACCCCCAACGAAGGATGCCGCTGAAACGTTATTCGAAAATTTATTCTTCAGTGAAGACCGCTATGACTTATCAACAGTGGGTCGTATGAAATTTAATCGTCGTGTAGGTCGTGATGACCTCACCGGTTCATCAACTCTAACTAAAGAAGATATTGTTGCTGTCATGCGGGTCTTAGTTGATATCCGTGATGGTAAAGGCATGATTGATGATATCGATAACTTGGGTAATCGTCGCATTCGTAGTGTCGGTGAAATGACTGAAAATCAATTTCGTGTTGGGTTGGTGCGAGTTGAGCGTGCGGTGAAAGATCGCTTAGGAATGGTGGATCCAGAGACTATGCCTCAGGATTTAGTCAATGCGAAACCTGTTTCTGCTGCGATTAAAGAGTTTTTTGGTTCTAGTCAGTTATCGCAATTTATGGATCAAAATAACCCATTATCAGAAGTCACACACAAGCGTCGTATTTCAGCATTAGGCCCAGGTGGTTTGACGCGTGACCGTGCAGGCTTTGAAGTGCGGGATGTGCATCCCACTCATTATGGTCGCGTCTGTCCGATTGAAACGCCTGAGGGACCCAACATTGGTTTGATTAACTCCTTGTCGGTTTTTGCTAGAGCAAATCATTACGGGTTCCTGGAAACGCCTTTTCGACAAGTTAAAGATGGCTGTGTCTTGGATGATGTCTCTTATCTCTCGGCTATTGAAGAAGGCGAGTATTATATTGCTCATGCGAACACCGGGATTAATCAAGATAATCGTTTAACAGAAGATTTGGTCACTTGTCGTTATCGTGGCGAGTTCACATTAACGTCACCGGCTAAAGTTAATTTTGTCGATGTATCCCCTCGTCAAATCGTTTCCGTGGCGGCATCTTTGGTGCCATTCCTAGAGCATGATGACACTAGTCGTGCCTTGATGGGTGCGAACATGCAACGACAAGCCGTGCCTACTGTTGTTCCTGATAAGCCGCTGATCGGTACGGGTATGGAGCGTGATGTAGCACAGGACTCTGGTGTCACGATTCGAGCACAACGTGCTGGTGTGGTTTACTCTGTGGATGCGACACGCATCGTGATTAAAGCTAAAGATATCTCAGAAGACAGTGAGATAGATACGGGTGTCGATATCTACAACTTGAATAAATTTTCTCGCTCTAACTATAATACCTGCATTAATCAGCGCCCTATTGTTAGTTTAGGTGATGATGTTCAATCGGGTGAGGTTTTGGCAGACGGGCCTTCTACGGATCTTGGTGAGTTAGCCTTAGGTCAAAACTTATTTGTGGCGTTTATGCCATGGAATGGGTATAACTTTGAGGATTCCATTATTATTTCCCAGCGCATGGTGGATGAAGATCGTTTTACCTCCGTGCATATTCAAGAATTAACCTGTATTGCTCGTGATACTAAGTTGGGCTCAGAAGAAATCTCATCAGATATTCCAAGTGTCGGTGAAAGTGCATTATCTAAGCTTGATGAAACCGGTGTTGTGCATATTGGTGCTGAAGTTGAAACGGGCGACATTCTAGTCGGTAAAGTAACGCCTAAAGGTGAATCTCAATTAAGCCCAGAAGAAAAATTATTGCGCGCTATTTTTGGTGAGAAAGCATCGGATGTTAAAGACTCCTCATTACGAGTAGGCCCTGGTGTTCGAGGTACTGTTATTGATGTTCGTGTCTTTACACGCGATGGGGTGGAAAAAGATTCTAGAGCACTCTCCATTGAGAAAGAAGAGTTGATTCGCGTTGAGAAAGATCTGGGTGATGAGTTAACTATTCGTGAAGATGCGCTATTTCAAGCCTTGCGGAAAGAGTTATTAGGCCAAACAGTCAATGGTGGTCCTAATAAGTTGAAGTCAGGATCAGAAGTAACAGACGAGTACTTGGACTCCTTGAGTCGTGATCAATGGTTCAGTATCCGTGTTCGAAATGATGCCAATATTGCACAATTAGAGTTAGCGAACAAACGCTTTAAGCAGTTGCATAAAGATCGTGATGGTAAATTTGAAGAACAATATAAGAAAATCACGCAAGGCGATGACTTGCAGCCTGGTGTGATCAAGGTCATTAAAGTGTATCTTGCAGTAAAACGTCGTATTCAGCCAGGTGATAAAATTGCGGGTCGTCATGGTAATAAAGGTGTCATCTCTGCCATTATGCCGGTTGAAGATATGCCACACTTACCAGATGGAACACCCGTTGATATCGTGTTGAACCCATTGGGTGTCCCCTCGCGGATGAACATTGGCCAGGTGTTGGAAGTTCATTTGGGTTGGGCAGCAAAAGGCCTGGGTAAAAAGATTGCGGCTCTACTTGAAGCTAAAGCTTCAATGAAAGACCTGCGTGCTTTCATGCAACAAGTGTATGATACTAGTCAAGGGGCGCGTGTTGATCTTAGTGCCTTTAATGATTCTGAAATTATGCAGCTGGCAAATAACCTCAAAGGCGGTGTTCCTATTGCAACGCCAGTAT
>JABABC010000255.1 GCA_014238445.1 Coxiellaceae bacterium | reverse complement strand
CTAAAAAGCCTGCTGCAAAAAAAGCAGCTGCTAAAAAGCCAGCAGAAAAAAAAGCCGGAAAAAAAACAGCGGAATAATTTAAACATTACTCAACCCCTGGTTGCCCTTGCTTGATGAAATGTTAGCTGGGTTGGCGGGGGTGACTACTATACGAGGAATCAATTCATGGTAACAATTACAGCACTGATGGTGAAAGAGCTGCGTGAAATTACAGGCGCGGGCATGATGGAATGTAAAAAAGCTTTGACGGAAGCGGAAGGTAGCCTTGAAAGCGCTATTGATATCATGCGCACACGTGGTCAAGCTAAAGCGGCTAAGCGTGCGAGTAAAATTGCTGCCGAAGGGATTGTTATTACGCAATGCAGTGAGGATGGTTTGTCAGCCCTGATGATCGAAATTAACTGCGAAACTGATTTCGTAGCACGTGATTCTAACTTCCTTGGGTTTGCGGAACAGCTAGCGAGTTGTGGTTTAGAGGCGGGGGTAACAACCGTCGATGCATTAATGGCACTACCCGCTCATGGTGACGAAACGTTTGAAGACCAGCGCCAAACCTTAATTAATAAGATTGGTGAAAATGTGAAAGTTCGTCGTTGCCAATTGATGACATCACAAGGCATAGTGGGTTCTTATAATCACGGTAGTCGTATTGGTGTGTTGGTCGACTTGAGTCAAGCGAATGCTGGACTAGCGAAAGATGTTGCTATGCATATAGCCGCTTTAAACCCGCAAGCCATCGATGAAAGTGGTATTGATACTGCATTGATTGAAAAAGAAAAAGCGATTTTTTCAGAACAGGCGAAAGAGTCAGGAAAACCTGATAACATCGTTGAGAAAATGGTGCAAGGCCGCGTTAGTAAATTTCTAAAGGAAATTTGTTTAGTGAGTCAGCCATTTGTTAAAGATCCAGATCAAACCGTTGGTCAGTTGCTCCAGTCAGCAGACGCCAGCATTGCCCAGCTAGTACGTTTTGAAGTGGGTGAAGGGATTGAAAAAGAGACCATTGATTTTGCAGAAGAGGTAAAAGCACAAGTAGCAGGGAGTTAAGCACAATGACAACACAGCAGCCGGCGTTTTCCCGCATACTATTGAAGATGAGTGGCGAGGCATTAATGGGAGGCAGTACTTCAGCGATTGATCCTGCTACCATTGATCGTATGGTATCGGAGATTTTAGAAGTCCAGGCCTTAGGTGTTCAGGTTGCCATTGTTGTTGGTGGGGGTAACTTCTTTCGTGGAGCGGCTTTGTCTGAGATTGGCATCAGCCGCACTACTGGGGATTACATGGGGATGTTGGCAACCATGATGAACGCCCTTTCTTTGCGAGATGCCTTTGAGCGTCAGGACCTTCCCGTGAGAATTTTATCAGCTATCCCGATGAGTGGAATTGTCGATCACTTTAATTGCCGTAAAGCGATTCATCATTTAAATGAAGGCCGTATTGTAATTTTTGCAGGTGGAACGGGGAACCCATTAGTGACCACAGATTCAGCTGCGAGCTTGCGTGGTATTGAAGTGGAAGCTGATGTCATTTTGAAGGCCACGAATGTAGATGGGATCTACTCCGCTGACCCTATCACGAATCCGGATGCGACTTTGTACGATACCTTAACCTATCAAGAAGCCTTAGATAAGGAACTGGCGGTGATGGATTTATCGGCTTTTTGCCAGTGTCGTGATCATGGAATGGCTATTCGCGTGTTTAATATGAAAAAGCCGGGTGCTTTATTGCGTGTGGTCATGGGTCAGCCAGAGGGAACCCTAGTAACGAATCAGGAGTAAAAACATGATCGATGATGTGATAGTGGATGCAAAACAGCGAATGGAAAAGAGTGTGGATGCGTTATCACATGCTTTTTCTAAATTAAGAACCGGTCGTGCTCATCCTGCTGTGTTAGAGCATTTAACGATCGATTATTATGGCTCCGCAACACCGTTGAGTCAGGTCGCTAATATCTCCGTTGAAAATGCTCGGATGTTGGTGGTGACACCATGGGAAAAACAGTTGGTAGCAGACATTGAAAAGGCCATAATGACCTCAGATTTAGGCTTAAACCCAAGCTCTGCTGGCACGGTGATTCGCGTGCCTTTACCCCCATTAACGGAAGAGCGTCGTAGAGGGTTGGTTAAATTGGTTCGTGAAGAAGTGGAAAAGGCGCGTGTCGCAATTCGCAATATTCGTCGTGAAGCTAATCAGACATTTAAAGAATTGGAAAAAGAAAAAGACATCACAGAAGACGACGAGCGTCGCGCTGGAGAGCGTATCCAAAAGCAAACTGATGTTTTTATCGCGAAGGCCGATACGATTGCTGAGGAAAAAGAAAAAGACTTGATGGAACTTTAGGCCCTATTCATCAGCGAAATTTAAAACAAGGATGAGCGCGTATGCCAGCAAATCATAGCCTCCAGCACGTTGCAATCATTATGGATGGTAATGGTCGATGGGCTAAGAAACGACACTTACCACGAGCGGCGGGTCATATTGCTGGCGTCAAAGCCGTTGAAAAAGCCATTCAATTTGCGGTTAAAAATAAGCTTCGAGTCCTGACCTTATTTGCATTAAGCGCTGAGAATTACACTGCTCGACCAGAAACTGAAGTCAGTCACCTGATGGGGTTGTTTGTGAAACAATTACAGCAGCGTGTGCAAGACCTTCATCAGCAACAGATTAAAGTGACTTTCATTGGCGATCAAACAACACTGCCCCAATCCGTGCAAACAGCCATGCAAGATGCTGCTTTGTTGACAGAGCATAATGCAGGATTGCAGCTTGTTTTAGCCATCAATTACAGTGGCCAATGGGATATAGCCCAGGCGGCCCAACGGATAGCAAAAGATATCATAGAGTCGAGCTTAGCGTTGGATGAAGTGTCAGTTGAGGCAGTGTCTGCTCGTGTGATGTTGCATGATTTGCCCCCTTTGGATCTTTTGATTCGTACCAGTGGTGAGTTGCGTTTAAGTAATTTTTTGTTATGGCAATTAGCTTATTCAGAGCTGTACTTTACAGATACTTTGTGGCCAGATTTTGATGAGAAAGCGTTTGATCAGGCGTTCACGGCATACCATCAGCGCTCTCGAAAATTTGGCAAAATATCAGAACAACTGGAGAATGATAGTGTTTAAACAACGCTTAATTACGGCCTGTATTGCAATTCCTGTAGTATGGTTGATCATATTTGAATTACCCTCGGTGTCTTTTTCTGTGGTTGCTATGCTGTTTATGTTGTTGGCTGCGAAGGAATGGTCTGTTTTAGTGGGTAAAACTTCTTGGACTTTTAGGGTTTTATTCAGTCTTTCTATTGTTTGCACCTCTTTGTTGGCAGCTTATTTTATGTGGGCAGCTTGTGCTTTATTGTTTGTGAGTATCATTGTTTGGTGTTGGTTAGCCTTGGCGGTGGTTTCCTATAATAAAAAATCAATGTCATGTGGCCTTGACAGCCATGTGTTGCGAGCCTTAATGGGCTGGATTGTGCTAAGCGCAGGCTGGTTATCATTAACTGTCATGAAAATGCATCCTGTAGCAGGGCCTATTTGGTTATTGTATGTTTGTTTTTTAGCCTGGGTTGTGGATTCAGGCGCTTATTTTGCGGGTAATGCTTTCGGTGCTTCAGCTTTAGCGCCACGCGTGAGTCCCAAAAAAACCTGGGAGGGTTTTTGGGGAGGAATGCTTAGCGTACTGGTTTTAGTCGTTTTAGCTAACTTTTTCTTACCTGGGCTCTCAGGGCATCGCCTGATTTTTATAGGGCTTTCCTTCTTTGCTGCCGTTGCGAGTGTTTTTGGGGATTTATCCATTAGCTTGATGAAACGGTTAGTGGGCGTGAAAGACACTGGAACTTTGTTTCCAGGCCATGGCGGTATATTGGATCGCATTGATAGTTTGTTACCTGTGCTATTGATTTTTTCATGTTCTGCCGTTTTCTTTAATCTTTGGGTTTCTTGATGGCACCTCGTCAGGTCACGGTTCTAGGCGCAACGGGCTCCATTGGTCAGCAAACGTTATCGGTGATGGCATTGCATCCCGATGCATTTCAAGCGTATGCATTATGTGCCCATCAAAACGTTGAACAGTTATACCGGTTGTGTATCACATACCAGCCGCAGTATGCCGTGATGGTGGATGAGTCTTCAGGCCTAGAGCTCAAACAGCGCTTAGGTCAAGGTTCATCGGTAACCGTACTGATAGGAGCGAGAGCCTTAGAGGAAGTGGCGGCTGCATCTGAAGTGGATATTGTTATGTCAGGTATGGTAGGTGCCGCAGGACTTTTGCCGACCATGGCAGCTTTGCAGGCGGGTAAGCAAGTGTTGTTGGCCAACAAAGAGTCTCTAGTAATGGGTGGGCCTTGGATGATGGAGGCCGCTCGCACCAGTGGTGGTGTGTTATTACCGGTTGATAGCGAGCACAATGCTATTTTCCAATCTTTGCCAGCAGGGTACCGTGTGGGGGATGTGTTAGATGAGGTCTCATCCCTTGTCTTGACAGCATCCGGCGGACCTTTTAGACAATTACCACTACCTGAATTGGCGCACGTAACATTAGAGCAGGCATTAGCACACCCTAATTGGACCATGGGCCCTAAAGTTTCTGTTGATTCAGCAACCATGATGAATAAGGGTTTTGAGGTCATTGAGGCGTATTGGTTATTTGCGATGCCTTTAGAAAAAATTGAGGTAGTGATTCATCCGCAAAGCGTCATTCATTCTTTAGTGCGCTACCAAGATGGGTCATTATTAGCACAGCTTGGTGTCTCCGATATGCGCATTCCTATTGGGTATGCATTGTCATGGCCTGCGCGACGTGAGACTGGTGTCGGTGCTTTGGATTTTACGACATTGGGCTCATTGGATTTTGAGCCTGTTGAATTGGCTCGTTATCCCTGTTTGCAGTTAGCTTATCAAGCATTGGGTGCGGGTATTGAAGCAACGATAGTAATGAATGCCGCTAATGAGGTCGCTGTGCAAGCTTTTCTTGATGGGCGTGTGACTTATTTGAACATTGCGAAGATCACTGATGCTGTCTTGCAGTTAAAAATCGATGTCACACTAAATGCCTTAGAAGATGCTTTGGTCTTAGATGCGCGAGCTCGAGAGCAGGCTGACGCGGCTGTCCTGCAATACGGGCAAGCATAACTGTCTTAAAATACATCAAGTGTGTAGGGCTTTTAGGTTTTCTTGCAATTAGTGCTAGGTCTCATTATGGAGCTAGGTTATAATGCTGGACTTTATCGAGTTGGGAACAGGGCATGAAGCATTTCTTAAGGTCGTTAAAACAAACAGTGTGGGTTGTGCTCTTATTATGCTGTTTGGTGCCGACTGTGTGGGCGAATACGTTTCAGATTAAAAGTATTCAAATTCAAGGTCTACAACATTTATCCAAAGCCACGGTTTTAAATTATTTGCCGGTCCACGTGGGTAGTACTTATACTGAGAAAAGTAGTTCAAAAATTATCACCACGCTGTATCAACTTGGCTTTTTTAGTAATATTCAGGTCTCAACAGAAGGTTCTATTTTAATTGTCAAAGTCATTGAACGTCCAACCATTGGAAGTTTGACTGTCACCGGTAAT
>JABABC010000186.1 GCA_014238445.1 Coxiellaceae bacterium | reverse complement strand
GTGATGCGGGCACACCATTGGTGAGCGATCCGGGATTTCTCTTGGTCGAACAAGCTGTGCGTGAAGATTTACCCGTCAGAGCGGTGCCAGGACCCAGCGCGGTGGTCGCGGCACTGTCTGTGTGCGGTTTACCGACGGATCGATTCGTCTTTGAGGGATTTCTTCCAACGCGGCCGGGGGCACGGCGAACTCATTTGGCTCGTTGTGTTAATGAGTCTCGCACGCTTGTTTTTTTCGAGGCCAGTCGACGGTTACCTGGTACGTTGGCTGATATGGTGTCGGTATTTGGGTCGGATCGGGAAGTGTCGCTTGTGCTTGAGATCCGTAAGATCTATGAACGGATCATCCTGGCATCGGCGGGTGAGTTATGCCGCCGACTGGAAAACGGTGAATGGGTCTGTCGCGGTGAATGTGTGCTGATTGTTTCGGGTGTTGATCATATAGAAGCGATTGAAACCGATGCTGACAGACTGGTGGCGGCCTTAACACCGCACCTGTCACCGCGCCGAGTGGCTGAAGTGGCTGCCGAAATTGCAGGCGGAGGCAAGAATATGTTTTATCGTAAGGCCTTGTCTTCAGACTCTTCGGGAAGGCGGGATTGATGTGCTGCTTGATATTGAGAGAGGTAGGTATTATTTTCACCCTTGGGGAGTCGGCCGGGCGACCGCAGTTTCGCGGCTGTTGCCATCGTCAGCGTTGGTAGGCGGTGCGATATTGAGGAAAGTCCGGGCTCCATAGGACAGGGTGCCAGGTAACGCCTGGGAGGCATTGTTTCGGCAGTGTCGACGGCCAGTGCAACAGAGAGTAAACCGCCTAAGCAATGTAATTGCCGGTAAGGGTGAAAGGGTGCGGTAAGAGCGCACCGCATTGCTGGTAACAGTAATGGCACGGTAAACCCCACTCGGAGCAAGGCCAAATAGGAACTCACGCCCTTTGGGCACGCGCGGTCCGCGCGAGAGTTCGGGTAGGCTGCATGAGGTTGTTGGCGACAACAATCCTAGATAGATGACTGTTCACGACAGAACCCGGCTTATCGGCTGACTCATTTTTTATTGTTGGTAAACACTATTTTGCTGCTGCGGCCTCTTCGAGTCGTGTCCGCAGAGAGGGCGGGATCGGTGTTGGCTCTTGTTTGGGGTAGTTCATCCACACGATCGTCGCTTCTCCGCGCGCATAGTCTTCTGCTTTTCCTTCTACACCAATATGATAGTGGGTATGGACACTAGTACGCCCAGGTGTATCTGTCCAAATGTTTACCTTGAGGGTGTTGGGATAGACGATGGGTTTGAGAAAGGTACAGCTGGCATTGGCGAGAATCGGTCCTTCAGTGGCTTGGCTGTGTATATCGCCGAGATTGAGTTGTTGAAACCAGGCAATGCGTGCTTGTTCCATATAAAGAAAATACACACTGTTATTGACATGCCCTAAGGCATCCATGTCGCTCCAGCGCATGGGGAAGGTGGTTGTGAAAATAGGCGTGGTGGCTACCATGTCATCCTCCTGATGAATTATCCCTTGTGTCAGTGACTATAGGTGAGCAGCTGTGTTCAAGCAAGTGGAGGTGATAGGCGAAAAAAAAGAGCAACCTTGAGCTGCTCTTTTGGATTTTACATTGAGATGTTTGTGATCTTATTGGTGACCAAGTCCCTTGGTGTCCGTTACCTGCTGTTCTTCGTGTTTTTTAGTAGAATTTCCCCACATTGTATGGGCTGTTGAGACATCCTTTCCGTTCATTGAGTCGATTTTTGATTCGAGCATTTTGTTTAAATTCAGCTTTATAGCTTCTTCCATCTGAGTAAGTCTAGTCTCGTATTCATCATTGGGGTGTTTAGCAAGTTTATTGGATAATAATTTCTCGGCTTCATGCATGAGAGCTTCCACTGGAACTGTTCCATGAGTCTCAGTTTTATTGAGTGTGGTGTTATTAAATAAAGATACTCCCATCTGAAATCTCTCTTAGACCTACGGCCTATCGTTTAACTTGCTACTATCCTATCAGAAAATTATTAAGAAAATATTAAAAAATGTCCTAAATTCGCCAAGTTATTGAAAAGATATCTGTTAATGGGGTTGTGTTGTGAAGGTTAAGCGGTGCTTATTTTTTATAAATATGATGTTTTTCAATGAGTTGTGTTTTTTTATGGGTTTGCATGGTAGTTGGCTTGCAGTTAATGGTGTTCTCGTTACACTGTTATCCCATTATATATAGTATAGGAGATACCCCATGCCATCGTTTGACGTGGTCAGTGAGTTTGACCAGCATGAATTAGCTAATGCCTTGGATCAAGCCAATCGTGAGGTTGGAACACGTTTTGACTTCAAAGGGAGTGGTGCAACCTATGAGAACCACAAAGAGCGCATCACGATGAAAGCTGAGGTGGATTTTCAATTACAGCAAATGTTGGATATTTTGCAGCAGAAGTTAATCAAGCGCGGGATTGCGATACAGCACTTAGTAGAAGAAGAGCCTGTGATCCAACATAAATCTGCAACGCAAACACTGACTTTACAACAAGGCATTTCCTCTGATGTCGCTAAGAAGATTTGCAAAGGTGTGAAAGAAGGCAAATATAAAGTGCAGTCTCAGATCCAAGGGGATCAGGTTCGTATCACTGGTAAAAAACGTGACGAACTACAAGCGGTGATGGCTTGGCTGCGTGATGATGACTGGGGCGTTCCATTGCAGTTTGTGAACTTTCGTGATTAGATCCGTTGTGTTTTAGGTGAATAGGTAGAGGTAGTGGTAGTGGAGCAAAGTGTTTGGCAGGCCAAGTGGGTCGCGGGGTGTTTTTTTAGCTTAGTCTTAGTGGCATTCTTTTTGCCGATATCAGAGTCGCTCACCGACATGGCTTACCTGCTAGCGGCGGTGTGTGCGTTTTCCTCAGGTGTGTTATGGACGTATCGCCAAGAGTTAGTGAAGCACCCTGTCATTTTGGTGTTATGGTTGCTGCTCGCGATGATATTGCTCGGGTTGACTTATTCTGGTAGTTGGGAGCAGGCACATACTTGGAAAATGTTAAAGGCCTACTTGTGGATATTAGTGACACCTGGGTTGATGGTGGCTATACGTGACCCTCAGCAGCGTCGTGTTATTTTTCATGCTTTTTTATGGGCAAATGCACTGATTTTATGCGTTAGTTTTGGCAAGTTGATGGCTGGATGGGTGGGTGGTTATCACGCCAACCCTTGTGTTTTTAGAGGCCATATTGTCCATAATTTCTTTATGTCATTTGCCAGTGCTATTTGGTTGTATTTCGCGATTAAGCGACCGCAATACCGTCGTTGGATGATTGCATTATTTCTCTTAAGTACAATTAATGTCTTTTTAGTGTCTTCGCGCACCGGTTATTTAAATTGGTTTGTTTTGGTCATGTTTGTGTTGGCGAGTGAGTTGTCATGGCGGCGATGTCTTATTATCGGTGTTGCTTTGGTAGCTTTAGTTGGGGGCGTTATTATGTCGTCTCCAGTGTTTTTAAAACGTGTGGATCTGGGGGTTCGTGAGGTTACTCAGCATATTGAGAAAAACGGCGAGGACAAATATAGGACTTCTATGGGGATACGGGCTGTTCAGCTAACCAGTGGGTGGCAGTTACTACTCCAGCGGCCCTGGTTGGGCTATGGGACAGGTGGGGCTAGCAGTGCATTTGCAAGCTTGCCGGCGGTTACACCTAATGAAAAGGTTGTGAATACACATAATATGCGAACGGATTT
>JABABC010000239.1 GCA_014238445.1 Coxiellaceae bacterium | reverse complement strand
TCTGACTTGCTCCCATTACTCAGTTCGCAGCCAGTTTACTCCCTTAGCAAGTGGTCTGCATTAATGGGGAGCAGTATATAAAGGGTCATTTTCTGATGAGGTACTACATTCCTTTGGTTTGTTTTCTTCCGGATTAAGAAGCATCGATCCGAAAAGTCCGAAAACGTCGAGCACGGAAATAATAGAAGGAGAAGTGACATTTTGACCAGTAAGACCATAGTCAGGATTGGGGTTTTTTAAGAAGTCTTTCAGTCCTGGGTTTTTATCCTTTTGATCTTCGGACAGCTGCGAAAAACACGCTGCTTTTAATGGAGCAGACACATAAATCGTCTGCTCCAGCACTTCGTTAAAGTCGTCATTTACAATAAAAGACAAAGAATCTGCTGGTTTAGAAACGACCTTTTGATTTATCATCCATGCCACAAACTGTTTGGCGAATGCATCTGGAATGGGGGGGTGTTCGCCTTGAACGTTAAATACTTTATCAAGGAGAAGCTTCCTAATGGCCTCATTATCAATCAATACGCCAAACTGCTCCACGGTAGTGTCTTTATGAGAAAGGAAATCCATGATCCAGCCTTCACAATTAGAGAATAGCCCAGGTTGATCAATAATAGGCTGAACGGCGTTCCAACCCTCATCAGGAATCACCCTGCTATCATGTAAACAAGCTTTAAGAAGGTGAGACCATGTTCTTTGATAATAGGTTGGATAAGTAGCACCAGGCTCTTTTTTCAGATGTGCTTGAGATAAACACTGCATAAGCAAAGGGTAATTAATAGAAGTTTCTGAAGTTAGTTTCTTTTCAAAAAGAGCGGCTTGTGCACAATGGATTAAATCATCAGCAGAATAATCTGGAAGATTGATTGGAGGGGGTTGATCAGATGACGACGTCAATGCCTTCAAAAGTGATGTCCGGTTAGTACCAATAGCAGGAACCTTATCCTTATTGCGAAAGAGATAAAGCGGCAGTTCCAAACCTAAACTCTGTATTATTTTCGAGTTATCCTCATTAACCTCTGCTGTTAATATGCCATTGATTTTATCGGAAAGTTGATCAAATAAAGCATTATCAGTGTTTCCTTCCTGCTTCATCCACAACACTATTTGCAGGATGTAGGATGGCGAATTATCGAACGTGGCTAACTGATCAAGCAAACCTTTTCCTATGCCTGGGTCACCATGTTCCAGAATGGCATGTGCTGCGCTTAACTCATCTTTTTTCAAGTGATCGGGGTTAACGGTCGCTTCAACCAGCAACACAAGAATTTCTTTTTTCACCAGGTCTGAATCCAACATGATGCTAACACGTTGTTTTGCTGGTTCTGAACCATCCTTCAACTGAGTCGCAAAATAACAGCCCCATTCCAGAGGGCTGACCAGACTATCTGAAAGATTGAACACTGTATGGGTAGATAAGCCTTTGGTTGATGGATCATCAAGATGACCCTTCTTGTTAGGCGAGGAAAAATAATATGCCTGTCCTTTTGGATCTGAACGGCGGTAGTCTAATGAAGTTTCGGATTTAATCGGATCACAGACTTTTTTAAATAGATCCATTTTTATCTCTATCGCATTTTTATCCGCCTCTGTGGCACGCGAGATTCCTCCAAAAAATATTTTTTTCAACGCTACGGCGTCTATCGCCTTAAGGTCAGCATCTGTAAAACCCTTTTTAGTCGCTTGCAGTTCAGCTCCCTGCTTTTTCTCATAATCGATGCCAGCTAGATCAAACATAGGGGGTGGGGTCGAAGTTTTATACCATCCATAAGCACCAGCAGCCGCAACAAGTGCACCACCTGCCATGGTGGCAAGAGCGACTGTTTGCGTAGCCATCCATGATCCAACAGTGGCTAATACTGGAATACCCGCTAGCGAGACACCACCTGTCACAACCGCTGATACAGCGATTGCGAGCACACCGACAGTGATAGCCAATCCAAATGCTAACTTATAGGCAGTGGAGTATTGTTGTTTTAAATATTTTTTCTCGACAGTAATGGGTAAGCCTTGACCTAGCGATGCTCGTGTTGATGTTGAACGATGAAACAAAGGGTCTTGAAATAGGCAGTTTTTTTTAAATGAACCAAGCAATGCGGTACGACCGCCTATTGCGCTAGATAAAATAGATTGAAACATATAAGTATCGATTCGCTCGGCAGTATTTTTTTTATGAGCCCTTAATCTTATATCGAATGTATGTGGCAGAGATTGCAATGCATGCAAATTTTCGGCTAAATCAACCAAGTGATATAAATAATCCTCTTGGCTTTCAATTGCCTTATTTTTTTCAGGTTTATTTTTATACTGTTTTTTAAATTCCGCTATAATACGATCGATCTGCTTATCTCTAAGCTCTCCTGACCAATGAGAAAGGTCCCCAAATCTAGCATCACCTTTAATGTCACCAAAGTATTTCAGTGACAAACAGCTTTTTAAAATATCAATCGTTGACAAAGTGTCTGAGTATGCGCCTATGGATTGAATATCATTTAAAACACCCTCTTTATCTTCCTTTGATAAATATTTTTCAAATAAATTTTTACCGTTTCTATCTTCAAAATAACCTTGCTTGTTTGCAATATCCAATCGATCATAAAATGACTCGATTAATTTAATCATAGCAATATTCTGTTGAGAATTAATTTTCATGATCTTATCGACATGTTCTTCATAGGACTTATCATCAAAACCAACAGGATCAATCTCAGATAATTTTTCAAGCTGAGATCGATATAATTCATACTCCCTTACAACATCAGACTTAACGCCACCACAAAGGCCATCAATAAATACTTGCCCCTCAGTGGATGGGGTGCCATCTTTGTTTTTGATCGCTTGAAAACTCATCATCTCTTCATTAGGATTTTGAGACACCGCCAAGGAAAAGGATTTTTTACCTTCTTCAGGTTCCTCTGTTGCTACCGGCTCATAGTGACTGTTCTGCTGAGGTGAGACTTGCTCAGAAGAACCGTATTGTTTTTGTGTAAACTCCACAGCATACTGCACAGCTTGTGTTAACTCTCCTTTAGGGCTCAGTGGTATTGTTATTTTCTTTAGCGCTTGTGTGTGCTGATGATCATTTAAATAACGAACCTCATCGGTGAGAAACAGTTGATTAAAGCATTTCTGGTTATCAGTGCTTTTAGCGCTTTTACAGGGTGTTATTGTGATTGCATCACCCTCAATCCCCATAACCAACTCAGTTGACAACGCAGGTCCAAACCGAGCGCTTTTGGTTACTGTGCAAGTATATTGAGCTGAACCGTTGCTTGTTATGTCTTTAAAGTCAGTTACGGAAAAGCCTTCACCGGGGTATTGTTGGGATAAAAAACTTTTAAATCGGGCGTCTTGCTTTTTCGTCTCAAACAACTTCACCACGGTTGAAACAACATCAGCGACAGGTGCTGCCTCTCCCTGATCACCAGATGAATAAGCGGTGACTGTGTTGAACTGATATTTTCCGGAAAAGTTAACAAGCAATGCTTTTATTTTCTGATCATCGGAATTGGGCTTACCATCATCCGAAACTCGAGGCGCTAACATTGCATTCAAGAGTTCCTCACGATCATCAAACACCAAGACCTCTGCAACCGAGGGTTGATCGGCGTAATGTTTTGCAACCTGGCTTTTTTGCCTGGCGTCTCTCTGTTTCTCACTATTTTTTGTTTTTCCTGCCCTACCTGTTAGATCAGAAACATAGTTATTATGTTGATCGCGCTCACTATCGATCTCTTCTTCAAGTAATGTTTTTAAGCTTTCCTCGCCATGCTGCAACCCAACTTGTTCAGCGCTTGCTTTTATGATTTTTTTAAGATAAGACCTATGTTCTAAAACATCTGATTGATTGTGTAATGAACAAAGAGTCTCAAATATGGACTTCGTATTCTCATCAATATCCGAGGCAGTATCGATCTGAAACGATTGCAGAACACTCTTCCATTCAAATGGTGTCGGGTTACCTGCTCCTTGGTAACTCTGATATGCCACCTTATTCAAGCTCCCCATTATCAAGCCAGCGACTGGTATATCCTCAAGTTGTTTTTTCACTACTGAAAAGAACTCGCCTATGACGGGTTGGAGATCTGGTGTATTTTGTTTCTCTTTCGCTAGCTTCCATAGAGGAACTAAATGATCGTAATAAAGCTCTATAGCAGCGGTAGCTGCTGGCTTAAATTTATCGCTATAGAAGGTAGATTCAAAAACACGTAAAGCCTCGTATTCACTTTGCAGTGCTGTTTGGTTATCCGATTGACTTAAGTCTAACTCCTCATTCCATATGTCGCCACCAACGATAACATTTTTAGGAGATACACTCAGACCATAGTTCGATAACTCGCTCACAATGCTAGTCACCGAGTTCCACAAGAGCCCTTGATGCATCTCATTAATTATCTGTATGTCATTATCTTTGGTTCTTTGTGATGCAAAATCTTGCACTTTGCTGTTCATAGCGAACATCACGCTTTCTTTGCCTCGTGACGTCAACACTTTCAGTTCAAATGTGTCACCTCTATCTTCTATCTGTGCTTTTAAGGCTTTTAGCGTTTCAATCAGAGCTAGATTTAACTGGCCTTTATCCACCGTGGTGCCATCTAAATCTAAGAGGACAACGGTTTTTTTTGAATCTGCTCTTCGCATTGTTTTCACCTGCACGGTTTTCTATTGTTAAACATTCAGTCTTTTTATGAACTTAACGCAGTGATCTCTGAATCAGACTACTCCTCCAACATTAACGAAATATGAAATTTGACAATTTCTTGTCAATTTATCGCCTAAAAACAGCAAAAACGGCACTATCTGATCGATTACTTAATCTTTCCTTAAGGTTTGATGTGTACAATGGGCTCAATTATGACAGCTTATTGAACCTATACGCATCATTACAACGATAAATGGCACAACACACGATCACGAGATAACTTATGAAACACACCAAGAGCGCCCTATTATTAACCTTAGGTTTAAGCACACTGTTAACGGGATGCAACCTTACCCACGAAAGCCTCACACTGACACCGGCTGTGAGCGTAGTGCCTTCTAATATTGGTCAAGGCCAACCGATTGCTGTCAAAGTCCTTAATAACGTTCCAAGCAACCAAATCGGTATCCGTGCCAGTGATTATGACCCCGGCAGAACCATCACGCTGTCTAATAATTTACAGAGCATGGTCGATAACGCCGTGATGAGTACATTAAAAACACAAGGCTTCAAACCGGTCAGAAACGATGCTTCACGTCATCTCTTAGTGCGCTTGAACTCCTTAAAATACACCTACAATAATCCTGACACACTCAAAACCACGATTCATATCTCATGCAGCTTGTCTGTCAAAGCGAATGCCGAGCACGAATCATTACAACGCACTTATCGCTCTCGCATGGATTTTAAAGTGCTCACAGCACCGTCGATTGCTACCGACCAAGCAAACATCAATGCTGTGATATCCCGTGCTTTGAATAAGATGGTCAATGATCAAGAACTCATGCACTTACTCAGTCAATAAGACGTTGAGTGAAACATCTGACAACGATGACACACATTGCGCAATAGACCCATTCATCGGTTTAGCTGATTAGACGTGCGCATGACGACCGCTTCCGCCTCCATAACCAGCAACTCGCGCCACTCCGGTAAAAAAGGTCTATTCACAAGACCCGTTGACGCTTCAGGAAAGGCTGCTAATGATGCCCTCATCTTGTTGCAATGACCCAACGAGTAAAATACCTGTGACTGCTGAGTTAAGAGAGAGGCCACTGCATCACGACTTTCTTCATCATGACGGTATGGCGATGTTTGTAATAAAGCCACCATCACTGCTGGCAGCTTATTGATTAAAGCAGCCACTCGTTGTTGTTCTAATACCCGATGTAACCTACACGAGATATGATGAACCATTTCCACTAACGCGTGAAAGGCATCATCTGCAGAGTCTGGAAACCCCGCCTGCCAACGTACGGCAAATTCAATCAACAAGCCACATTGAAGCGCTGCCACTTGCGATTCAATCTCCTCCTCCTGCAGAATCGTTTCTGGCGTCGAGTTCAATTCAGATTGATCAATATTCCAAGACAACTGACTCATGATATACAAAAATAGCGCTGATCCAATCATCTCACCGTGCTGCTCTAACCACCGTTGTTTAAGAGTGTCTCTGTCGTCCTGTGATGACGTTGTCAGCGACACACCAAGCTGCGCTTTAATGGTGCCTAGCAAAGTATGCATATAAGGGAAGAGATCAGGCTCAAAATCCCCGTGACTCCAATATTGCCCGCGACCGACCTCTGAAATCAACAAGCAATAATGCCAGTTCACATCGTGTGGAATTTTCCAGCAATGCATCACGTGATCATGCGAAGCATTCATCACCGCCGAGTGACTGTAATCGAGTAGATTGGGTGGAACGGGATGAAAGCTAATGGTTTTCAATTGCCGAAAGGCATCGATGATTGCTCGCATAAAAAGGTATCCTTATTCTCTATAACTATTAACAACACGCTATGGTGTGACGGCACTAATGCATCACCGAATAACGCGCCAAACATTTTTCTTTAAGGCCATCAAAGCCCTTATTGCTCATTAAAACTGCATGTTGCGGCACACTCACATCCGGACGCCATTGCGATAACATAGCATCAACGGAATCAAAACAGTGCACTGAAGCCTGCAAGTGATCACGCAATGTGCTGACATCCCATTGCATGTCATCGCTGTTTAGCACCATCACATGATCGGCAGCGGATAAGGCATCCAACAAAGCAGCACGATGCACACCGGATTGCATGGTGCGTGAACCACACTCTAGAAAAACGGTAATGGGATCTTTGTTAACTTTAGCGCGCAAGGATTTAAGTGTGCTTGCAATGGCTGTTGGGTGATGCGCAAAATCATCGTAGAGGGTTAAACCTTGATGCGTTAACACCCGCTCCATACGACGGCGGACACCTTGAAAAGCGTCTAAAGCAGGTGCCAATTGTGACATGGCAACACCGGCATGTACTGCTGCCGCACAAGCTGACAAGGCATTCGATACATTATGCACACCCAACACATTCCAACTCACACTACCTAAGCACGTGGACTGATACCACAATTCAAACTGAGAACCATCCTCTTCCACTTTACGCGCCTGCCATTCACCACCCTCACCCACTGTGACCACAGAAGACCAGACGCCTCGCTTCAATACTGCATTAATCGCCTCGCATTGTGATGGCACAATGATGTGGCCATTTCCTGGGACAGTACGCACCAAATGATGAAACTGTGTTTGAATCGCTGCTAAATCTGGAAAAATATCCGCATGATCATATTCCAGATTATTAATAATTAAAGTATCTGGGCGATAATGCACAAACTTAGAACGCTTATCGAAAAAAGCAGTGTCATATTCATC
>JABABC010000237.1 GCA_014238445.1 Coxiellaceae bacterium | reverse complement strand
CCAGCTCAGTTAGCTCAACCATTAATTCAAACCCCAGCTCAGTTAGCTCAATTATTAATTCAAACCCGGGATAAGTTAGCGGAGGATGCAATTGGTGGTGCCTTGAATAAATTCGTTTCGCAGCAGTCGATTGTTGCCCCATCGAAGATAGGAGCTTAATAGATTATGTTACCTTTTTCCTCACAAAATCAACACGATGCGCAATCCGTAGCGTTGCGTGAATCGTTGCTTGATCAAATGCAACAAGAGACGGAACAGTTCCGTGCTTTGGTAGCTGAGTATGACGATCGTGACCCATCCGATGAGGCAGTGACTCAACATTTATGTCGAGAAATTGTCAACCTGGTCGATCGCGTATTAGCGATTGAAGGCTGGGAGTTATCCTTATTTTTACGCAATTTGATGAAACCGCTCATTGAAGCAAAAGAACAAGCACAAGCCATTTTAGATGAATCAGGGGCCGCTGCTTCAAATGAAGAGCAAGCCATTGAATTAAAAGACAATGAGCAGTTGCTCTATATGACACTCTATCAAGCTCAGGGGCATGACCTCCAAGCTTGGGCATTACAGTTAAAGTCGATTAAACACACGATGTTAGGTCGTCCACTGTATAACAATGAAGAGGCAGCTAAGGCGAAAGTTCGCGCAAAGGTGGATCAGAGTTGTGACGCGTATGTTGTCATACGGGTGCACCATGACTGCCAGCTAGAGTTACCAGACAGTATAAAACGTACAGGTAGTCAATTAGAGCATAAGGTGATTATGTTAGAGCAAGGGTGTTTATCCGTGGATAATATCGTTGAATTTCATTACATGAAGCACGTGTACACCTTTGAGAAAGGGCAATTAATCCAAAAATAAGTCATTAGGCGGGCAATATTATGGCACAACAAGGTAACCCCTCTTCTGGAGATCAATCCAGTAATCTTATGTGGATGAGCATACTGATTTGTGGTGTCTTTTTGTTTGTGTGGTGGCTAAAACGCGAATGGATTGTTGTTCCCATTAATTTTTTCCGTTATTACGAACTGTTGTTGATTCATTATGTGGTCTTAGCTACCGCACAGGTGGTTGACACCATTTCTTTTCATCATTGGCAAATAGCTCAAGGTGATTCTGTAACAGCATTAGGTCAGATGTTTTCACAAGCATCGCCAAGGTCTGAGAAGTTTTCTAATTTTGTGATGATGAATAAACAAGTGGGACTGTGGATGCGCTACCCTTGCCTGTTGGCTTTGCTGGTGATGGCAGGACTAGCTTACTTTAAACACGGTAATATTCGTTTTCGTCAAGTGTATAGCATGAAAACATTGAGGCAATGTGAAGTGGAAAACTGGCCGCAAATCACACCCGTGGTGTCACTGGATTTAGTAAAAGAAAACATAGACAAAGGTCCCTGGGCCATGGCAATGACACCGCTAGATTTTGGTAAGAACAATAATATTCTGTTAAAACAGGAGGTTTTAGGGAAAACAGTGTGGGCAGTGGATAATAAATCAACTGGACGTTTGTTTGCGATGCAGCTAGGTAGAATGTGGCAAGGAGTGGATCGTTTGCCGATTCATGGTAAAGCGCTGATGGTTATTTTTATCGCTTGTGCCACTAAAAATCGTCGTGAAGCGAAACATTTCTTAGCACAAATAGCGTCTTCTTCAGCATCGGGTAAATTGAATTTTTCAGGGGTTGAAGAAGCATTGCAAAAATACAAAGATGCGAAGGTTCTTCAATGGACTATAAAGCGACATGGTTATAACAACACGGTATTAGCAACGTTGTTAGAACTGGCACGAACTGATGGTGTATTAGCTTCGGCAGAGTTTTTGTGGTTGAAGCCTGTAGATCGACGTATGTGGTATATGATGAATAGTGTGGGTCGGCAGACCTCTGTGGTTGAAGTGTCGGGTCTGTTTTCACATTGGTTAGCAGAAAAACGCATGCAACGCGCAGTTAAAACGCCCATGGTTAAAGAGGCGGTGTCAGCTTATAAAGTGGCACTTGGAGATATCTTATACGTTGATGAGAGTGAATTATGGCACACCAAAGAGCATTAAATGAATTACATGAACGGAATCAACATCATATATTCAGGGATACGCGAACATTAGGTCAACGCATAGTGGATTTTATGAAAAATCCGCGTGCGGTTGCTTTTTTAATGTTGGCATTCATGATTCTTACCTATGTTTGTCCTGTATTTTCCGAGTTATGTGTATTTGTTGGTTTAGGTGTGGTTATTTTTTGTTTTACACGAGAAAAGAAGCTGCCATTTAAAATGCCGCAACGATCAGGATTGTCTGATCATAATGACACCATGCCTGGATCTGATAAACCTCGCAAAGCGCGTGGTATTTATCATTTAGGTAATGAAAAAAGTACTGAGGATGAATTATGGTTCAATAATGATGACATGCGAACACATGCATTGATTTTTGGTTCAACCGGTAGTGGTAAGACGGAAATGTTAATTTCTGTTGCATATAATGCGTTGTTACAGGCCAGTGGTTTTATCTATGTCGATGGTAAGGGTGATAATGCCCTGTTTTCTAAGCTCTTTTCGATGGTTCGTTCGATGGGGCGCGAAGATGACATGCTGTTGATTAACTTCATGACAGGTGCTCGTGATGTGATTGGTCCGCAAGAGCGCCGTTTATCGAATACATTAAACCCATTTGCTCGAGGTTCGTCGAGTATGTTGGCGCAACTCGTGGTGAGCTTGATGGATGGTTCTTCCTCGTCATCTGATGGTGATATGTGGAAAGGTCGTGCGATTGGTTTTGTAGAAGCCTTGATGAAAGTGTTAGTGCCCATGCGTGATGCAGGGCATATTCTTTTAGATGCCAACGTTATTCGTAACTATTTTCACTTGCCTCGATTAGAGGCGATCGTTTTAGATAAAGTGTTTATTCGTGATGGCCAAGAGTCGATTAGCCTAGAAAATATGCCTGAAACCATTATAGAGCCGTTAAAGAACTATGTGTTAACTTTGCCGGGCTTTAACCCTGAAAAGAAAGGGAAGCAAGTTTCTCAAGTGCTTGAGCAACATGGTTTTATTACGATGCAGTTGGTTCGTGTATTTACATCTTTAGCGGATACTTATGGTCATATTTTACGGACTAACTTAGCTGAAGTGGATCTATCCGATGTGGTATTAAATCGTCGTATATTATGTGTATTATTACCTGCACTGGAAAAATCACCGGATGAATTATCTCAGTTAGGTAAGGTGATTATTGCGACATTAAAAGCAATGATGGCTGCGGGCCTAGGTGATCACGTTGAGGGTGATTTAGCAGATATTGTAGATAGTCGACCAACCAATGCTGAAACACCTTATTTATGTATTCTTGATGAGTATGGTTATTATGCAGTTGAAGGCTTTGCCGTTGTACCCGCACAGGCACGTTCACTTGGTTTCTCTGTGGTGTTTGCCGGTCAAGATTTACCGGCTTTCCAAAAAGCATCAAAGGAAGAGGCTGCGTCCATTGGTGCGAATACCAATATTAAAATTTGTATGAAATTAGAAGATCCTACAGAAACCTGGGATTTCTTTATGAAGTCAGCGGGGGAATCTTATGTGAGTCAGGTGGAAAATTTTCAAGTCGACTCGAATAGTTTATTAGGGAATTATCAGGATGGTAAGGGTGCTCGTATGGAAAAACGTGCACGTGTGGATTTATTAGATTTAAAAGAACAGGCTCCTGGTGAATATCACCTATTTTTTAAGTCAAAAATTGTCCGAGGTAAAACATTTTTTGCTAATCCTACACCGGTTAAGCGTATGCGATTGAATCAATTTTTAAAGGTGGACTCACCAGAAGATAATGATGTGGAACGCTTTCAACAGTCCATGGAAAGTTTTAATGAGATTGCACAAGATAAAACATTCTTAACGCAAGTTGAGGCGAGTAATGAAGAGGTGGATAAGTTAACTAACTTACTTGCGGTTAATGGCGCTGTATCAGCCCCTATGGATCGTTCTTTATTAGCCTTGCAGCAGTTTAGCGGTGTGGGTCAAGGCGTATCTACAGACTCACCTTTTGCTGCATTCTTCGAGGACTCTGAACCTTCGTGGGTTGAGGCTGACGAGTATGATGAGGATGGTTTAAACTTATTTGCTTCGTTAACCGCCAATCAGCATATTAAAGATCTATTATCAGCTGCTGAAATTGAAGGCATGAAAATGCCAATTGTCAGTCGAGCCCAATGTCGCGATCAGTTCGAGTATTTGGGGCGTCTGGCGGGTCAATCATCACAGCAGGCGATGAATGTCGCCTTGGAATTAACCGCTGATATGCATCGATGTACGGCATATCCACCCGAGAATATTGCAAAAGTCCCTACGAGCAACCTAGTTTCTTCGATAGATAGGATTATTGAAAAAATAGCATTAAAACAATCACCTGAAGGAACATAGCAGGATAGATCAATGATGATGCGATGTTTCGAGGTGAGGTAACACCATGGCTATTTTTTTACCTTTTTAAAGCTTGCAGGAAGCACTCGAAGAAGTATCTTCATAAGTCATTGTTATTGAACAAAAAATATCATAATACCATCACTTGAAATGCATGATGCTCGCAGCTCGTACAGGCGTAATACACTAACCCAGTGATGGCCCATCGAATGACTCACAGCCTCACAGAAAGGGTCATCGTCACGTCTGATACAAAATAACCGTCTCACCCATGAAATGTGCAAAAAGTCAGCAATTAGATGAATAATTTAATATTCCCTTAAGTATAGTTTGGTAAATTAATGGTTCTTTAAGGAACCCGTGGAATTCATGGGTTCACGAAATTAATGTTGTGATGTAATCCATGATTGCATCAGTTTTAGAAAGAGAGAAACAATGAAAAACAGCGTGGCCCCCATCATTTCATCCGTCGTTATTGCTGCTAGTGTTATGAGTTTAAGTGCTTGTAGTAGCTCGACGCCACCAGTACCCAGTCAAACGCAGGTGCAGGCTGCACAGTTAGCACAGAGTGAAAGTCGAGGTTATTCGATGGGCGTACTTAAAGCCAATGATGTCCATGTTGTTAAAGTGGGTGAAACTGTGCAAATTATTATTCCTAGTGATCGCGTCTTCAATACGGCATCAGCAAACTTAGAGTCTAATAGTCGATCGGTTTTATATCAGATTGCTAGCTTGGTGAAGTCTTATAAAACCACGCGCATTAAAGTGGCAGGTTATACCGATAGTACTGTGGGTAATAGTATTTCACAGGATAAGGCGGGTATCGCTCTCACCAGTGCACAAGCACAAGCTGTTTCAAGTTATTTATGGTCACAAGGTGTTGATACACGTTATGTGTACTCAGTGGGTTATGGCGGTTCTGACCCTGTTGCATCGAATGATTCACCTAAAGGTCAATATGACAATAGACGGGTTGTGATTAGTTTTCAATATCAGGCGTAAGAACAGATAATAAAACAAGAGAATTAAAATGAGTGAACAAGACGTATTTGACATACAACTTCAGAAAAATACATTTTATCGAGATAAGTTTCGTAGAATGATGAAGCTGATTGTCTTGTTGATGGTGTCTGCTTCAGTCTTGCTAGTGATTTTTATCGGCCAATCATTGCACCGCAAAACCATTAGCTATTTTGGATCATCAACCAATGGCGAGCAAACCCCCTTACATGCACTCTCAGACCCTGTGTTGACAGAAAAATTAATCACTCAATGGGCAAGTATTGCTTCTAAAAAAGCATACCAATTGAATTTTGAAAACTATCAAAATCAGTTAAATAGTATGAAAATTTATTTCACTAAAGCCGGCTGGTCTTCCTATCAGGATGCTCTCGAAAGTTCTAGTTTATTGTCTGTGATTAAGTCACAAAAACTCGAAGTGGACTCAGTTGTTACTGATGACCCTGTTGTTAGGAAGACTGGAGTTGATCATGGGGTGCGCTATTGGAATATCGAGATGCCAGTGCTGATTTCATTTAATAGTGCCAGTAATAGCGCTCAGAAAAGAATGATTATTTCCATGACAGTGGTTAGATCAAAAGATATTAAGGCGCCATCAGGGTTGCAAATACAACATTTTTCAACGATATATGCTCAATAATAAGAGGTTATGCAGTGAGTCATAAAGAAAACAAAAGTAACGCATTAGGAAAAGGCATGGAACTTGTCATGTTTCGTAACGCATTTTATCGTGATCAATATCGTCAAGCGAGTATTGCATTTGTTATTTTGATAATGATAAATGCGCTATTGATATTTGGCATTACGTATAAAGCGATACAACCTGCCACTGTGCGATATTTTGCAGTCTCTCCAGATGGGCGAATGATAAACTCGCGTGCTTTATCCGACCCAACAGTAACCGATTCCTATGTATTGCAGTGGACGGCCGATAAGGTTCGGGCTTCATTTAGTCAAGACTTCATTCACTATCGTGGGCAATTGCAGTCTGTTGCAGATGCCTATACGTCAAATGGTTGGGATGATTTCTATCACTCAATGGAGAAGAGTAACAACTTAAAAACTTTAGTTGCAAAAGATATGGTGTCGAACGCAAAAATTACAGCACCGCCAGTCATAGAACAGAAAACCATTGTGAGTGGTCATTACGCATGGAAAATAAAAATGTCAATCATGGTGTCTTTTATTAATCAAAATAAGACCATTAATATGCCATTTGAGGTGACTATTATTGTGATTCGCGAACCTGTAGAGAAGTATCCAGATCGCATCGCAATTAATAATTTCCTCCCTGTATTACAGAAAACAGCGGGCTCACAATTGTTAAATATTTAATTAAGTATAAGTAGATAGTAGGTGTAAATATCGTGAAAAAAAAGATGAAGAACATAAGTGTAATGATGGCCGGGCTAATGCTCATGTCGTCTGTTGCATTCGCAAGCTCATTTGGTGTGAGTGGGAATACAACAGAGAGCTCGCCTACAACTCAACAGCAGCCTGTGACACCAGCGCCTAATACGGGTGCTCAGAGTTCTACCCAGTCTTCTGGTGAGGCAAACGTACTGGGTGATACTGCCATTAGTCAGGAAGCCTTTTCTAAAACGGTCAATAATTTAATGCCATTAACACCTGAGCAAATTAAATCATTGCGTCAAATGTATGATAAAACACAAAAAAGTGTTGCTGAATCCCCTGGGGTAGCACCAAAGCCAACCTCATCATCAGTGATCGTCAATTTGTCGCCTGGGTCAACACCACCTATTATTCGTTTGCGTGCGGGTTATATTTCGTCACTCGTATTTCTTGATTCAACCGGTGAGCCTTGGCCAATTACAGCGTATGACTTGGGGAATCCTTCGAGCTTTAATATTCAACCGACAACACCAGATGGTAAAACCAACACCATGCTAGTGCAGGCAAGTAGTACTTATCAGCCAGGAAACCTTGCTGTGATATTAAAAGGTCAAAATACACCGATCATGCTCACTCTTATGCCTGGACAACAAGCGGTGGATTATCGAGTTGATTTGCGCATACCTGGATTTGGTCCAAACGCAAATCCAACCACGGATGGGTTACCACAAT
>JABABC010000100.1 GCA_014238445.1 Coxiellaceae bacterium | reverse complement strand
GGGTGCACATGCTGCCAATTGCGAGAAAGAATTGAACCAAGTCGGTAACGACCACTCCGTAGAATCCTGAAAACGTAGCGTAGATCAATGCAACGAAGAGACAAATGCCAATTGCTAGCCATTGGTTCTCGATGCCAGTCATCACTGTGATGATGCTGGTCATGGCGAAGATAACCCAAGCCATGGTGATGATATTTTGTAAAATGCCGGAGTAGAATGCACGGAATCCACGAAGAAAAGCTGCTGATTTTCCTTCGTAACGAAGCTCGTAGAATTCAGCATCTGTTACTATATCAGCGCGACGCCAAAGCCTAGAGAAAAGGAAGATTCCTACAATCAGTGGTATGACAGCAATAATGACCCACCAGAGTCTCTGGAGTCCGTCGGTACGAATAACTTCGGTAGTCCAAAGTGGTGTGTCTGAAGCGAAGCTGGTGGCGACCATAGAGATGCCGATCATCCACCATGGAAATGAACGCCCGCCAAGGAAGTAACTCTCAGTGTTCGATGAAGCCTTTTTTGAAAAATGAACCCCCACCCAGAGGGCGAAAATTAAATAGGCTGCGATGATTGCGTAGTCGATATAATGCATGAGGATGATTGAATGCTAGACTTAGAGACAATCTCGTGAGTCTTTTATACCATTACCTTAAAACGGTACTGTTTGTCTTTCGATCTCTTGTGGAATCGAAATTTATACACATTTTTCTGTGTATCATTTTAGAAATTACAATTCTTTGAGGAGTTTGGTAGATGTTCCACACCACTAAGTGTAGCGAATTTAGATCATAAATACTGATTTAATGGGGGGGAGGTCCAGATGAATTGCCTTTGTCTCCCAGAATTGTATCGTCATAGGCTACGATGCACTTGAAGTTGATTTTCTGCTTGAGAAAGCTTCTAGTTCTCCATTTTGTGGGAATTGGTTCACTTTACAGTTTTCTCTAGTGATGCAACCTGGTCAACAAGTGATGAGATGTGATAGCATTTCAGGCTATATAATAGACATTCCAGCACATTGCATGTACTGCGGCACCTGTAGCTGAGTTGCTTCTGAAGGGTCTTACAATAGTTGCTGATTTTTTATTTGATTACGTGTTTGATCAGCTAGTGTAAGAATTTTGCTGATTGCCCTCTGGGCTGTTTCAGATGTCATGCTGACTCAGTAAACTCCGAAGAGATGAAACTTTATGGTTCCAGTATTCACACAATATTGTTACTAGAAAAATTAAATATGAAGTTACATTCTTTGATTGCGAGTATTGTACTCCTTGTTAATTCACTTGTTCATGCTCAACCGTTATCACCGGCACAGCGGGAAAACTTGTATTTACAACTCAAGAGCTTATTGGAGCAGTCGACTGAGGCACAGGATCGTAAACGCAGCTCAGCTTATGCTGCGTTTCAGCGTGCAATGGGATCTAGCTCTGAATCATTAGATCTCTATTTAAAGTGCGTTGAGAAAGTTGATTTTCTTGATCAGGGGAAGAATTCTAGTGATTTTCGTGAGTGGCGCCGTGCAAATGCTGAGAAAATAAGCGACTCAGGTTTCCGGCTTGCCTTGCGTTACCAGTTACGCTGGTTGGTGCTCAGTTTAGAGGCCAGCAAGCGAGGTGAGGATAAGGTTCATACTCTAGGTAGTGAGGCACGTGAATTTGTGACCTCCATGCTCTCCAATGCGGATAGTCTGACAGAGCATCGAAGAATGCTTTCACAAAATGTTTTGCAGTCGCAGTTCGCTAAAGCATATGGGTTCAAAAAGTTAGAAGTGAAAGAGTGGCCAACATCGCCAGTAAATATCCAAG
>JABABC010000075.1 GCA_014238445.1 Coxiellaceae bacterium | reverse complement strand
GGGTAGGGAGCGCCTAGAGGCACGATGGGTGGATGTCACTTGTGCTGACGAGATGGAGCAAATCGCTCACTCTGTTTATCAACAATACGGTGTAATTGATGCCGTTGTGAACTGTGCAGGTATTGCACCAGCTAAGCGGATGGTGGGGCGTCAAGGGCCTATGAATTTAGAGGATTTTGAGCGCGTTATATCCGTCAACCTTGTGGGCACGTTCAATGTTATGCGTACATTCTCAGCGCAAATGATGCAGCAAACACCTGATGGAGAGGAAGCTCGACGCGGCGTCATCATCAATACCGCTTCGGTGGCGGCCTTTGAAGGGCAAGTTGGGCAAGCAGCCTACAGTGCCTCTAAAGGCGGTGTCGCTGCCATGACATTACCCTTGGCGAGGGAGTTAGCGCCATGGGGAATACGGGTGATGACGATAGCGCCCGGAGTGATGCAAACGCCCATGGTGGACGCGATGTCTGAAGTAGTCCAGGGCGCATTAGCAGACCAGGCTGTATACCCAAAACGATTAGGGTTGGGGTGTGAGTTTGCACAGTTGGTGGTGCACATTATCAATAATCCTTTTCTTAATGGAGAAGTAATTCGTCTTGATGGTGCTGTTCGATTATCTGCATAGTGATAGTGGGTTTGAAACTTTACAATGCAATAAAGCCTCTTGACCTATTTTTCTAATGGTTGTTGATTATCACAACCCGCTTCTTCTGTCTCTGTGACACGAACAATCCCTGTGATCTAAACGTGATATGCGTTGTTGATCTCAGTCTTCTATCAGCGGGGGGGAATGTATCGAATACGGTATCTCCGCGATAGTATCGCCATCAGGATGAGAATGATGACAATAATACCTAATACGATAGCTGTTAGTAGTTTATTGTAAGTTTCATGAAAGAATAGTGGACCCCACCCAATGATGCTGTATTGCGCATTAGTGGGTAGTTGATATTCGTTACGTAGTTTTTTTCCAATATTGTGAACGTTAATGACTGGGATGCCTAATTTCAAGAATCGCACTGCGACGGAATCAGTATTGGCAAGGCTAATGGGGAGTTCAGTGATTAATCCCGTATGAAGTGGGTGGACATCAGACACGCCTTGAATGGGTTTTTTGGAAAGCTTTTTAAAACCTACAGAGGCCATGCCCCCGCCAATGTTGATGTACGCACTAATGCGGTGGCCATCTGAAGAGGTTTCATAGAGGTCCATGCGTTGGTTGATTGAATCTATCGTTCCCTTCGGGGTGATTATTGGGTAATGATATTTTTTAATGGTATTGGTTAATATTTCACGACCTTTAGCGGACATGGTGTGTCCTCGGTCTTGTCCTCCGCCTAGAGAGGCTGCGATTGGGATATAGTTGAATATTTTTTGAGTGTGCAGGTAGTGTTGAATATCCAAAAAGGTGAAGCCAGGTAAGTTGGCTCCGTATTGCGAGGCTGCGGCGCTGTAGATAATAATGGGGTGTAATTTCATCGCTTTAATGGAGGCAAGCATGCTGATGTCGAGAGCTGGAAATGATCCGGTAGCTCCAACAGCCACTGTATCTCCGGGTTTAAGGTTGGCCTCTTTGAGCCAGTTGATGAAAATAGCAACAATATTGGGGTTGACAGTGGTTTGTTTGGTGATGATATCACCTGGGTCGGATGTTATTTCTGTTAAACGTTCTCCAATGAGTCCGGATGATTGTGGGTCGATACTGGTATTGATAGGAATGTTTTGTTTTTTTCGAAATTTTTTGACCATAGTGAATGCGTCACGGGCGGTATGTGCAGCATCTACTTTGAGTTGGTAGTGTTCTACAGGGACAAACTTTTGGAAATGTTCGACGATAATCATTCCAGCTATAGTGAGCAAGCAGAGTGAAACAATAAGAATTCTAGGTAGATTGTGGGTGTGCCAATACATTTTTTTCATGATGTGAGTAAGACCGGTCCAATGGTGAGAATGAGAAATAAGCGCACAATAATTGACGCTGAAATCAGAGATGTGATGGTTTCAATCAGTCCTTGGCGTTCGATAGCTAATGCAATAAGCCCAGGGATGATATACCCAATCACCGTGTAGGCATGCCCAAGGGTGGTGGCAACGTACAGAGAAGAGAATAATTGGCGCATGGTGACACCCAGTAGAAAGGCTATCAATACAATTAATGCCACTCGACGACGGCCATAGATGATTAAGAAGTTAGATAAAATGCGCATAATAAGATAGAT
>JABABC010000236.1 GCA_014238445.1 Coxiellaceae bacterium | reverse complement strand
GATCCAAAAAAAGCTGCTGATAAAAAAACGCCTTCAATCAAGAAGGCGTTTATCACACGTACGCGGAATTACATAGCATCAATAACTTTCTGAGTAATATCAGCGCCATCTGCAACATAGATCACACTATTCACAGGTAACACCAACTCCATACCTTCTTTCTTAGCCACTTTTTGAGTAGCTGACTTAACATCAGACATAAACTCATCCATTTTTTTATTTTGCTCTTCAGAAAGTTGAGCTTGAACCTTTGATTGTAAATCACGCAAATGACCTTGCTCATCATTAATCTTGTTCTGCAGTGCTTCAAGGTCTTTCTTGCTCATCACTGAACGATCTTTTTGAAACTTCTTAATATCACCCTGCAGCGTTTTACCCATCTCAAGAATTTGAGCACGTTGAGGACCGAACTTTTTCTCCATCTCAGCTTTGATTTTCTTAGCTTGTGGTGATTCAGTAACAACTTTTTCCATGTTCACAGTGCCAATATCAGCAGCCCACGTATTCGCTGATAATAACAGGGCTGCACTCGCAACAGCTATACCTATCATTTTTTTCATTTTCATCTCCTATTTTATTGTTAAAAAATTCTTCCTAAAGAATGATTAAATTGCAGCACTCGCACTAAAAGTAAATGGCTGCGTTAAATCACCCGATTGCTCATTTAACGGATAAGCTAAACTAAAGTTCAATGGCATGAAAGTTCGCCACTGGACCATGACACCTGCTGTCACACGCAAATTCTTTAATTGAATCGACTCTTGTGTCACAGTGCCATCGACATCGGGGTTAGTTGATTCCTTTGCTAGGTCATAAGTTTGGAAAATATTCCCTGCATCTAAGGTTAATAATGTTCTAACAGAATCCGGGAATGGGTTTGGAAAAATAAAATTAAACCCACCAATAATTTCAACATTGCCCCCTAATGAAGACGTATAAGGACCATCCACCGATCCATCAGAGTTAGTCTCTGTGTATTTATAATAGGGTCCTAAGCCGCCTGGCTCATAACCTGGCAGGGTTTCAATACCGCCCGCATATAAATTATCAAAGAAGGGCAGTTGATCATTGTTACCATACCCATCACCAAAAGCTAAAGTGGCATGAGGATTAAAAATCAGGCCATGGCCGACTGGAAAATACCAAGAACCCTTAAAGCGCAATAAGTAATACGGCAAGCTAGAATCTAGAACAGGCAAGCTTAGCGTGGCACTTAAGCTTTGCACACCACCCTCTCTTGGAAAAAATGATCGATCACGACCATCGTATGACAACCCACTCATCAAATTAAATTCATTATACGGGGGCTCATTATCGTCAACAAACTCTTCCACGGTTGGAGACACAGTGTCAGGCAAAGTGCCAATATCCACATATTTATAAGCACCACCCCAAGAAAACCGCATATTTTCACTCACAGGCATGGAGTAATTAACGCCTGCAGTGTATTGATCCATATCATAGGTGTCTAAATCTACATCAGAAGGATCATAGTGTGCAATACTCAGATTAAACCCACGGCTTATCCCATTAATAGAATAAAAAGGGTTAACGTAGCTGTAACTGTAACGCGTGGAATAATCACTTTTTTGAAAGGATAAAGAAACCAGCTTACCGGTACCTAAAAAGTTAGGCTCTGATAAACTCACACCGTAGAGAAAACCATCAACATCTGAATATCCTACGCTTAATGACGCAGAGCCCGCTTTCACCTCTTCCATACTATAGTCTAGATCCACCTGGTCTGACTCTCCGGGTACCGGTGTTGTTTTCACGTTAACATTTTTTAAGTACGGTAATAAGGCAATTTTACGTTTGGATTCATTCACAGCTTTCAATGAGAAAGGTGCCGCTTCATACTGACGCAATTGATATCGCAACACGCTGTCTTGCGTCATGGTGTTACCCGAAAAACCAACATGACGAACATACGTTAATCGCCCTTTATCAATAGAAAATGACAAATCGACCGTCTTGTTGTTTTTATTGAGCTGAGGCGCAACATGCACCTTTGGAAAAGCATAACCTTGATTAGCATACGTGTCGCCGATAGCTTGATTAATCTGCATGACTTTTTCACGAGAAAATGTGTCTCCAGGTTTCAAGGAAATCAACGCTAATAACGCTGGGTTATTTTGAATAGTCTGACTCACGTGAATCTGACCGATGGTATAAACAGCACCAGGTGACACAGTAATGATGATCGTCACTGCCTTGTGATCATCCGTCATAGTGATTTTTTTAGAGACTAAACTGTATTGAAGATAACCATGATTCAAAAAGAAAATCTTCAGTTGCTGCAAATCATGATCTAGCTGCTGTTCTGAGTAACGGTCTTTATGTGACATAAAGGTCGTTAAACCCGGTGTAGTCAACGTAAAGTTTTTCTTCAACTGACGCTGAGAAAATTGTGACGCCCCTTGAATTTTCAATGTCCTAACCACGGCAATCGGACCTTCTGTAATGGTGATATGCAGCGCCACTCGATGTCCGGGCAAGGTTTTTACTGATGAGTCAATCTTTGCTGCATGGCGCCCCAACATAGCATATTGTTGCTGCAAGCCTTCAGTGAGCTGTTTGATATTCGCAGGATTATAAAAGGCACCCTCTTCCACTTTTACTTGCTTTAACACAGGCATCAGTTGTTTTTTG
>JABABC010000148.1 GCA_014238445.1 Coxiellaceae bacterium | reverse complement strand
TGGCAATATTAAGTTTGATTTGACGGTCCCTCACAATATTTTTGTACAAGGGGCTAAGATTCGAGAGCGCATTGGTATTGCTGAACGGCCAACGGTTATGCTGGCGAGTACGCATGATGGAGAAGAAAAAATTTGGGTGTCTATTATTAAGCGTATTAAGTTACAAGTACCCAAGGTGTTATTGCTTATTGCCCCCAGGCATCCAGAGCGTTTTGATGCTGTGAGTCAATTGCTACAAGCTAATGGGCTGTCTGTTGCACGAAGAAGTTTAGGGCAAGTAGTTACGCAAGAGATAGATGTGTATCTGTGTGACACTATGGGTGAGTTACTGCAATTCTATGCTGCTAGTGACGTGAGTTTCGTCGGAGGCAGCTTGGTGCCTATTGGCGGACATAATCTTATTGAGCCTGCCGCTTTGGGATTACCTATTGTTACCGGGCATTATTTGCAAAATTTTGAAATGGTTAAACGTCAACTATTGGATGCGCAAGCATTGCTAGTATTGGAATCATCCGAAGCTATTGCTCAGAGCATGGTGGACTTGCTGTCGGATCGTGAAAAGCGCCTTTCTATGGGGCGTCGAGCTAAAGAGGTTGTTATAACCAATAATGGTGCGTTACAGCGCCATTTAGAGATTATCCAACACTATATCGGACCCACAACGCATGACTCTGAAAATCACATAATAGACAAGAGTTAATGATGGTGAGCAACCAGGCACTGAAGTCCTAAATAGTAATTAATTCCTCATGGCTTTTATGAAGCAGTATATGGTTGACGGATAATTGATTGCTTTTCTTGATATTAAACGCCAAAATCTTCTTTATTGATCTTTTATATTATATTATTGGCTGAATATTTGCCGCGGAAGTGTATAAGCTTAATCTTTCCTTAATCTTTTGCAATTTATCTGTAAAAAACCTAACATCAATTGAGGTCATCAGGATGAGTGATCTTAATACGATGTAGGGTGGTGTTATCAATGAAACAATCTAAGCTTCGAATGATTCTTGCTCAGTGTAAGTCGTCTTTTATTGCGGTTACTATTTTTAGTTGTTTTGTCAACTTATTACAACTGACCATTCCGTTGTATATGCTGCAAGTATTTGATCGTGTATTAGCGAGTCAGGGTTATGATACGTTGATCTTTTTAACGTTATTAGCCGTTTTTGCGCTCATTATTATGGGGGTGCTAGATGCTGTACGATCTAAGGTTCTGATTAAAGTCAGTCATTGGTTGGATAATAAGCTGAGCCCAGAGGCCTTTGTTCGTAGCGCTGAAACAGCTATCCAAGGGAATCCTTACACGCAGCAATCCATGGTTGATATTGGAAAGGTCCGGGATTTTCTATGTGGTAATGATATTTTAGCGATGGTTGATGCTCCGTGGGCAATTATTTATGTTGCAGTCATTTATTTATTGAACCCCCTGCTTGGGTTTGTTGCAACGGTTGGCTTGATTTTGTTGTTGATTGTTTCTGTGGTCAATGAAGTGGTGACTCGTCGTCTGTCTGAGAGCTCATCAAAAGATAGCATGACCTCGCAGTCATTTGTAATGTCGACATTAAGAAATGCAGAAGCTGTTCAGGCAATGGGTATGCTGGATAATATTTTATGTAAGTGGTTTGCAAAAAATGAAGAGGTCATTGAGAAGAAAAATATCATTTCAAGTCGTTCAATTAGTTTATTGTCATTGGCTAAAATTTTGCGAATGATGCTGCAAGTGTCAATATTAGGGATGGGTGCTTATTTGGTGGTTGCCAATCAATTTACTCCGGGTGCCATGATAGCGGCGTCAATATTAACCGGGCGTGCTATGGCACCAATGGTGGCTGTTTTAAGTACTTGGCGACGATTCATATCCACGAAGCAAGCCTATCAGCGCTTGAAATTGTATTTGATTGAACAAAGCAGTACAGAAAAATCGCCTTTTCTCGCTGAAGCTAAAGGGCGAATAACGATAGAGCGTTTATATTATCAGCCTCAAGGTGTGGAGCAGCCTATTATTAAAGGTATTAATGCTGAAGTTTCACCTGGTGATAGTATTGCTGTGATGGGGCCATCAGGCGCCGGTAAATCGACATTGATGCGTTTAATGTTAGGTATATGGAAGCCAACTCATGGTCGTGTATCCATGGATGGTTGTGATATGGCATTTTGTGAACGGGGAGAGGTGGGGCAGTATATTGGCTATTGCCCTCAGGAAGTACAATTACTACCAGGAACGATTAAAGAAAATATTTCTCGCATGAAAGATGAAGGTGATGATGTCGTTGTTGAAGCTGCTAAGTTAGCGGGCTGCCATGAAATGATTCTTGAAATGCCAAAAGGTTACCACACAGAGGTGAGTCATTATGGGTTATCAGGAGGGCAAAAGCAGCGTGTCGCATTAGCTCGGGCATTTTATGGAAACCCTTGTTTGTTGGTGTTGGATGAGCCTAATGCCAATTTAGATGAGCAGGGGACGATTGCTTTAATGCAAGCCGTAACGGATGCTAAGAAGCGAGGTGTTACGCTGTTGATGGTGACACATCAACCTAATTTTATTAATGTAGTGGATAAAGTCATGATTGTGAAAGATGGCATGATGCAGGCACTGGGTCCTCGTGATCAGGTTTTTTCAGGGATTGAAAAAATGATGCAGCAGCAAAAGCAACAGCAACAGCAACAAAAGCAATGATATAGTGAATGGAGTATAAACATGGATGATAAGTATCCTGTCGAAAAAGAAGGTGAGCTAAGTGGTGTTGAGGCCACTTTGGGAGTGACTTTTTCAAAAAAACCTAATAGTCGTTTTTTTGTTATCTTTGGTCTTGTTGTATTAGTGTTTTTTTTTGGTGGCTTTACATTATGGTCAACATT
>JABABC010000155.1 GCA_014238445.1 Coxiellaceae bacterium | reverse complement strand
TGCGCCTAGAATTGAAAACTTTAATAAATTATTTACAATAGCTGCTTAAAACAGTTGGTATTAAATGGGTTGGGTCAATGCGCGGCTGAGTTTTGACAAAACCCTAATAACTCTCCCTTATTGGCGGCTTGACTAATGGGGGGCATTACATAAATGAGGGACTTGTCATTTATATAAAAAACCGATTATTAAACACCACCTGATTATCAAAGTAAATCTGACTGTCATTGCTAACTAAGTCTAAATGGATACTACCTTTTTCTTTTCCCCCAAGTCCTAGGTGTAGTCCTGGGTGTCTTTCTGCAAATGCTGCATTAACAGGATATAGCCTCTTAAGACCCTCATTGGTTCCAATACCAATTTCTTCGATATTTCTATGTGATGGGGCTTTATCAAGATAGGTAAGAAAGTCTCTTTCAAGTTCTTTGTTTTTAGTTGTAAGTGATTTAATTATTCCTTGTTCAATAGAAATGAAGACAGGCCCAATAAGACCATATTTAAGTCCAAATGGTAGAGCGCTTAACAGTAAACCACAAAAAACAAATTTTCCATTGATGTCATGGGTAAATGTTGCAACCTCACTTGGGAGCATATCGCAATGATTAATTCCATCAAGATTCGTCCATGGCTCACAGGATTGAAGATTGATATGCAGATCAGTACCGAGCTCGCTTGTTATAGTCATATTTTTAGATAAATTAGCAAGATCTATGATACCTTGGTTGAGAGCACTAACTCTTGAGTAAGGAATACTATATATCTCATCAAAATAATTGTTTATATCCACTAGAAAAATATATTTAAATATATCATCTATTGGCTGTTGCATGAAAGATTTTACCTTCTTATTAAAGTATTCATATTTTTTGATGGAAGTGAGTTTATTAAAAATAACAATACATATATCGCTTTTGTTTGCTATAAGAGATCTTTCCTCAATGGGCGTTTCTTCAATAGAGCATGTATGGATTTTTACATTGGGTAGTGCATTCTTGAGGGCAGGAGAAAGTCCAAACATTTCTCTATATTCATGACTATAAAACAACGAAATATCACCGCCATTAAAATAACGATGCTTTAAAACATAATTAATAAAGTTGTTCGCCGATGATGAATTCACGACGTAGGCATATAGGTAGTACTTAGCGCATTTATTTCCATCGCCTGTTTTCGTATTTGTTCATTGGTATGAACTTCTTCATACCAGGCCTCTAAATTTATATTATTATCGCTCATTTTATATCCCCCTAATGTCTAAATTAATGGTATTAAATGGGTTGGGTCAATGCGCGGCTGACTTTTGACAAAACCACAACCGATATTAGTGTCTACCCTGTCCATCTCCCATCGCAGCCTGCTCCCCTCGTCGCATGGCAGTCTGTCACGTGACAACAGTAAGTGCGCACTCTGCCCACTATCCGGTTGATTGTTTCTGTACTCATGGGTCTTCTCCTCTTTTATTCTTAACATTTGTATTATAGTAGAAGAATGAAGAATAAACTTGACGAACCCTTTAACCTGCTGATTTTTAATCGTTTTTTATCTAACGATCCCTGCCCTGGTCTTTTTCATGCGCTTTTTGAAGGGTTTTCAGGTGATCATGCGCTGCAGATGATTGCTTTTTAATGCTCTCCATGAGCCTTGGATTAGCAACCACTTTAGCTATGAGTGATCGATACTCACGGCCTAATCGTTGCTTGCTGGCAGGGCTGGCTTTGTCTAATCGCTCATCAATCATTCGTAACTGTTCTAGATGGCGATGCTTAACACCTTTGATGGATTCCCAGCAAAGCTTATCGGATGACTGCGATGGGTCTTTCGGTGTTTGATTGTCTTTTTGAGGCTCACGCTTGTCAAACTCTGCGATCTTCTGCCACGCCGATTGAATACTCTCTTTAAAGCCTGTCAACTTTTCTAAACAACGCGCCAAGACATTTTCAACACTAAACCCGCGCCGTAAAGAAAACGCTAATGGAAAATCTAACACATTGTCTTTGGTTTCCATTCGACCTAAGGCGTATTGTAAGCCTCTTTCTCCTCCATGTTCTTCCTTGTTTGCAAACAAGGCTAAGGTGTCTTTGTGACGTGTCATTGCCACGTAACTCAAATGCTTGTTCCAACCAGCACCACCGACATAGACAAAGGCTTCATTCACAGTAATACCCTGTGCCTTGTGTACTGTCGCAGCATAGCCGAGAGAAAACTGCGAATAAGCTTTAGGATCAATCACAATCTTGCGCTGATTCATCGAGACCTCGATGCGATCTTTACTGGCTTGTATCACTGTCGCAAACTCGCCATTGGCAACACCCATCGCTGTGTCATTTTTTCTAAACAACAAACGATCGCCTGCTGACAAACGACACACTTTCCCTTCGAATCCCTCATACGTGTATTCATCCGCTGAGACTAACCCTTTAGCTTTAGCGCAATCGCGTGCCAACTCATTGAGTGCATCCACATCCACATTGCGATGCGCCAAGATTAAACGATGCTCCAGTGAGTCTATCGTTAAGCCTTGTGACCACGATCGAATGAGCTTGCTCTGGGTCTCTTTTTCAGTCTGTCCCCAGTGAATAGCCCCTTTGTTCTCATAATGACTCAATGCGTGTTTAACCTCACCTCTCGCTAAAGCCTGACTCGCCGCACGATCATTCTCATCACTTTGCCGCAATATCGACGAGAGTTCTGAAAATCCGACCGCTTCCACCAATGCTCGAAGCGGTGCTCCAGCGCCTATGGGTTGCAATTGTGCCTCATCGCCCACCAACACTAACTTAGCCCCTGACGCCTTGACCAACTCAACCACCAATGACATGTCATAAGTATCTGTCATCCCAGCCTCATCCATCACTAAGATATCGTTGCTATTTAACACGCTGTCAGGATTGTCCGAATAGGCAATCTGTTTTTTAAAGGCTGCTAAGGTATAAGAACGCATACCTGAACTGCGCTCTAATCCTTTAGCTGCAATCCCTGACACGGAAATACCCCGTACACGATACCCTGAAGCAACCCAGGCCTCATGAGCCGCTTTCATTAAAAAGCTTTTTCCACTGCCGGCACGTCCAATTAAAATCGACAAATCTTCTGGCTTCGCTAAGTCAAACAACGCTGATTGTTGCTCGGGGTTGAGTCCAAAACCCGAAGACAGCTCTCTCACATGACTGGATTTAACCCCATGGGTACTGCGACTCACTAAAGCTTCTGCATGCTGCTGCATGGTGCATTCGCGTAAAAAATGGCCGCGTGTCGTAAAGCACAATCTACCCTGTGCATTCTCACCTAAAGCCACTAAGTCTGGATGAGACATCACACCTTTAAGCGCTTCTTGGTATTGCGACATCGAATCGGTATTTTTGAGTAACAATGACCCAAGAGACCGTTCAGTAAACACACCTTGTTGTCGAGACAAGACGTTGAGCACACTCGCAGGATCGTTTAATGCGATATCGACGGATGCCGCTCTACGATCTCGATTCTCCTGACGCAAATAATGCGCCTCTCCGCCTCGAACACGACCTTCATGGCGTTGGCTAATGAGATGATTCGCATCCACCTCAATATCAATCCCCTGAGATTTAAAAAAAGCATTCTGTTGATCACGCCATTTCTCACCCCAGTAGTCCTGACTCGCCACCCTACCCTTGGCAAATTCAGGATTAAGATCACGTGCTTTTTGACCAAAGGTATTTCCAATCAACCGGCGAGTGGTCACATACAGATGAGCATGGGGATTGCCACTTTCATGGTCATGCAAGGCCACATCCACCACCAAGCCATGACGCACAAAATGGTCTTGTGCGAATTGCAAAGCGAGATCAATTTGAAGCTCTCGGCTAATTTCCTTAGGCAATGCGAGCACAACGTCCTTTGCTAATTGAGCATCTTTGCGTTTCTCTGCACGCTCTACGGCATTCCACAAAAAGGCACGGTCTAGGTATTGTTCACTCGCCCCTTCGGGTAATAGGATTTGCGAAAAACTGACTTCAGATTTTTGGGTGAAGTCATAGGTTTCACCACTCCTTTCATCAAACAGTGCGATGCCTGCGCGATAGGCGGCGCCGGCTACGGCGCTGTGTCCTTTACTTCTTGAATGGATTGAGACTCTTGAAAATGCAATTGCCATGATCCACAAACTAACACATTGCTTTTGCAATGTATATTGCGCCCTTAACAATTTAAATAAATCTTATAAGGGATTAAATGTTACTTTTCGTTTTTGATATTTTTGAAAAACCTCGTTATAATTAAAATCCAATATAGGAAAGGACTCATGTCAAAATCATCCGTTCAAAAAGCAAACGAGCTTCAAGACAAGATTAAAAAAGCACAATCTAAACTCAAACAACTGCGACAAAAACGACTTATCGAAATTGGCAAACTCGCTGCGTCCTTTGGTCTACACGAAATCAGTGATAATGAGCTTGCCCAACAATTCAAGAAAATAGCCGGCGAGCTCAATTTATGAGCGACACACTTAAAAAAATTGTTGCTGCAGAAGCGGCGCTAACACGCATGGAGCGCCATTTAGCGCTCCAAAAGGTTAAGCAAAGAAAGGCTGAGACGCGGCGCAAGATTGAACTGGGAGGCCTCATTGTTAAAGCGGGGTTAGATCAATACCCTAAATCTGTCATCTTAGGTGCCCTACTCGACGCTGTTGCATTAATCGACCAAGATGCCAAAAACGTTGACCTTTTTAAAAACAAAGGCGAAATCGCCTTCATAGATTAGGAACTATTATGAGCCAAGACAGCCTAACACCATCACCAACTCTTGAAGAACTCAAACAACAAGTCGCCGATGCCAAGCAACAGGCGGAATTCGACCGATTACATGAGGAGCTCCGCACACTCAAAGAACCAAACGAATTTGATGGGGCTATGCAAGAGCCCGATCAATATAAGGTACTTAAAACAAAAAGGCGTACACGCCATGCGGTGGATGTTTTAATCGACCGTCTATCTCGCATGTTCGCTGTCAGGCCCATTATTGGAAACCTCATTGGCATTGGGCTTGCTTTCTTTGCCATGTATTATATCTACCACAAGATAGATCTAGAGGGCTTTAAGCAATATCAAGACTATTTTGGCATTGGTACGCAGCTCTTTGCTGCGGTACAAATCATTAAATCTGGCACTCGAAGCCTGTTGCTGCCTGTTATTGCCCTGGTTTTTGGTTCTATCGCCGCACACACCCTACCCCATCACCATACCCTATTTGGCTATAGCCAAAATTTC
>JABABC010000279.1 GCA_014238445.1 Coxiellaceae bacterium | reverse complement strand
CGATCGCAGAAAAATATTCTTGTGATGCGAGGTTCACTAAGTAGCGCGTGTTACAGTTGGCTAGACGCTCATTGATGGCTTGTGTCACACGGGGTCGCCACACATCATAAAGATTGTCACCATAAGCATTGCTCAATGAGGTGCCCATTTCTAATCGGTAAGGTTGAATTAAGTCTAACGGTTTTAAGAGACCATAGAGCCCTGACAAAATACCAAGACGATCTTGTAACCGTGAGCGTTGCTTCTCGGTGAGTGTGTGTACTTCCAGGTGTCGATAGACATCACCTTGAAATAAATACACCGCAGGCATGGCATTTTTGTCGGTGTATTGACGCGGTTTAAAGGCCTGATAACGTTCGAAGTTGAGTTGGGCTAGCTTGTCACTGATGTGCATCAATTCACCCAATTGTTTTGCGGTGAGTGTTTTGAGTTGTTGGATCAGTTGGGCTGTTTCTTCGGGAAAACGCATTGAACTCGTCGGGCCTTGATAATCAACTTGGGTAGCCAGTTTTTTAGCCGGTGAAATAACAGCAAACATCTTAACCTCGTTGTGTGTGTTCAAAATGAGCGGCGAGCACAGAGGCGACACAGCCTGTGATGCGTTGACCCATATCAATGTGTAAGAATTCATTCGGACCATGTGCGTTCGACTGTGGGCCTAATACGCCGGTAATTAAAAACTGTGCATGTGGGTATTGTTCACCGAGCATACCCATAAAGGGGATCGTACCGCCTTCGCCCCAATAGGCTGCGGGTTGATCAAAGAACAACTGGGATGCTTGATCATTCGCTTGTGTTAGCCAAGCTTCTTGTAAAGGAGCGTGCCAGCCGGATGCAAATTCATCAATGTTAAATTCAACCTGGCACTGATGCGGTGGTGAGGTTTCTAGACAGTGTTTGAGTGCGTGAGCTGCCTTTTCTGCATCACAGGTCGGTGGTGTGCGAAAGGACAGTTTGAGTTGTAATTGAGGAATAGTCACATTACCCGCCAGCGTCAGATCAGGTAATCCTTCTATGCCTGTGACCGATAAAGCAGCGCGCCAGTTTTTGTTGGCTAATAACGTTTCAACATCATCACAGACAAGTTGTGTGTTGTTTTTCAGTGGGTAGGCGGCTTGAAAGTCTTCACCCAGCAGGGCGGCAGCTTGTTGAATTTGTGTTTGGCGAGCTTCTGGAATATCAACAATGAGTTCAGGGAGGGTAATGGCTCCTGTTGTGGCATCTTCAATACGTTGCAATAATTGTTGTAAGACTTGTGAGGTGCTCGGAACAACACCGCTGCCGAGTCCTGAGTGAATGCCTTCGGTTAACACTTCGATGTTGAGTGTGCCACCGATTAAACCGCGTAAGGACGTCGTGCCCCACATTTGATTGTAATTGCCGCAGGATGAGTCTAAGCAAATGACGAGGTCTGGTGAGCCAATATCGGACTCGAGGACTTTTAAGTAAAAAGGTAGGTCTGCACTGCCACTTTCTTCACAGCCTTCAATGATGACAGCGCATCGTGCATGTGGCGTGTTGAGGCGTTGCAAATAAGCTATAGCCGTTAAGGTGGCATAGGCGGCATAACCATCGTCAGCGCCACCACGACCATAAAGTTTGTTGCCTTCTAACACCGGTTTCCAAGGGCCTTTGTCAGCATCCCAACCATGCATTTCAGGCTGCTTATCCATATGACCATAGAGTAGAACAGTGTCATCCGTTTGCCCGGGAATATCGATGTAGAGTAGCGGTGTTTTACCCGGCTCACGCAACACACGCAGGCTCATGTCTTTGATGGGTTGTTGTTCACACCAAGCCACCATCATAGCCATGGCTTGATCCATATAACCGTTTTTTTCCCAGTCGGGATCGAAGTCGGGCGATTGATTGGGGATTTTAATGTACTCAATTAATTCAGGGACAATGCTGTTGTCCCAGGTGGCTTCAATCTCGTGGAAGTGATCACGGAGTGTTTGTTGCGTGGTGTTCATCAGCTTGTACCCAGGTTGTCGTAATTGGGTGTTATTATAACGAGAATGCTTGGAAAGTGTAGCTGGGCTTGTGATGCTGGTGGTTAGTCTTCTTCGTCTTTGAATGACTCTAAGAAGTCAGTAGGGAATTCTTCAAAGGCGGTTGTTTTATCCGATGTATCAGAGATGGGAGTGACATTATCTTGAGATGATGCAGTTTCATCGTCAAACGATGCCAGAAAGTCACTGGGGAATTCCTCAAGGGACGTTGATTTGTCTGATGCGTCGGATATCGGTGTGACGTTATCTTGAGAGCTGTTTGTTTCATCATCAAATGAGGCTAGAAAGTCACTGGGGAATTCATCAAAGGCTGTTGTTTTGTCCGATGCATCAGAGATGGGGGTGACATTGTCTTGAGTGGTGGCTGCTTCATCGTCAAATGATGCTAAGAAATCACTCGGGAACGCTTCAAAGGCTTCAGTTTGCGTCTTATCGGTTTGCGTATTATGAGGGTGATGGGATGGTTTGTCTGTAGGTGTTGTGGTCATATCATCCTCAAAGGCGGATAAAAAGTCTTGGATCTCAGGAGTATCAGCTAGGGGTGTGGCTGTGTGTGGTTGTTGTGCCGGGGGGGTGGTGTTGATCGGCGTTTCAACGGCGCGTTTTTGGAGTAAGTCAACGAGGGGTGGTAGTGGACTATCGAGTTCATCGAGGGTGACTGGAGCAATCAGTGCTGGGGCTTCTTCAATCATTGGTTCGGGTAGGGCTTGTTTGTTTGATACGGTGTGAGGGCGTTGAGTTGTTTCGCGAGGGAGGTAAATCCACAATAGGATGTAGACCACTAAGGTGAGTTTAAACACTAACAAGCTGATTAAAAAGGCAATTCTGACCCATGTGGGGTCTATATTAAACACTTTGGCAATGCCACTGCATACGCCAGCAATCAGGTGGTTGTTCTGCGTACGGGTGAGTGGTTTGTAGGTGATGTGTGGATTCATAAGACTCACTGTGGGGTAAAATAATGAACAATACGAGTGTAGAGGATTTGTTCAACGAGGCCAATATCCGATGGTAATTTAATCTTTTCTTAAGGTGAAAACCAGGGGTTTTATACCTTTATTTAAGATTTTCTTAACCTAAGTCGCGTATAGTTCGGATACTATATTGTTTAAACTTTAGTCAGGTTATTATTATGCTCAGTTCTTCTTCATATAACGATCTTCTTAGTCTCGAGGGTGCTTCAGGGTCACCTATTCCAGGGTCACCTATTCCAGGGTCACCTATTCCAGGGTCACCTGTTTCAGGGGTGAGCGCCACACAACCAGGTCAGGTTCATGTGGGTAATGTACTATTAGCTTTACATCCTTATAACCCCTCAGAAGCGACGGAAAATCAGATTGAATCTATGAAGATGAAGCTTAGGAACACCACTAGCGCTGCTTATAATAAAAACGATCGTTTATTGCCGCTTTGTACTAAGGAAAATCAGCTTGGGCGCATAGATCACATAGATGAGTTATGGGATTCTGACGGTCGCGAGGCCTTAAGCTTAAACCATGATGACGATGCACTACAGGTTAAACTGTATCGATTTGTGATTACTCAAGCGGGTGTTCTAGTCTGTGGCTCTAATAAGGTTGGTTTGACATATGATCACGGTGCATTACGAGCTCGTTGGTCTGGTGAGTCCTCTCAAAATGCTGTTTTAGCTGCAGGTGAAATGGGTTTTGATGACAATGGCTTGTTATGCTTTGTCTGTAACAAGACAGGTCATTACCGAGTTCCAGCTGATACACTAGATAAGGTATTATACCCCGCGTTGCTTGCTCATGGTTATTCTCCAGCATCTATACAAGCTTTATACGTTGAGAAGTTTAATGACAATCACGGTGATCACAACATCGATGACATACAAAAAGTAGGTCCACAACCGCTTGATGAAAATCCTGATATGCAAGAAGCACAAGCACAAGCATGGTTTCAAGCAGCTCGAGAAGCAGCAGCTCTACAACAAGCAGCTTTTCAAAAGGAAAATAATCCTCTTCCTATTAACCCCTCACAGGGTGGTAGTTTTAGTGGTAGTTTTAGTAGTCTTTTTGGTAGTAGTTCTAGTAGTAGTTCTAGTAGTAGTTCTAGTGAAAAACATCCTCGAGATCCTGATGATACGTCGACTGTTGAGTCGCCTGACAAAAAGCAAAAAACGGTTGCTCAGGGCGG
>JABABC010000268.1 GCA_014238445.1 Coxiellaceae bacterium | reverse complement strand
TCCACAATCAGCACTTTTTTACATGATTTGATCGCTTTAAGAATGGCTTGATCAGGTAGTGGCGCTAACCAACGGATATCAATATTGGTCACTTTAATGTCGTGTTTATCAGCCAATATTTTGGCAGCTTGCATCGAAAGAAAATGACCATTCGCATAGCTTACAATAGCCAGATCATTGCCACTTCCTGAGATACCAATTTCACCCAGTTTTATCTGCTCATCCATATTTGGATATGTTGTCAGCCATTGATTATCTTTTTCTTCATGCAAATCACGCATTTGATAGAGGGCTATCGGCTCAACAAACACCACAATTCTTTGTTCTTCTCTGGCAAGACGTACGCATTCGCGCAACATTTTAGCCGCATCAGCACCATTAGAAGGGCAGGCAATAATGATCCCCGGAATATCTCTAAGAACAGCCAGAGAATTATCATTATGAAAATGCCCACCAAACCCCTTTTGATAGCCAAGACCAGCAATGCGAATAACCATCGGGTTGGTGAATTGCCCATTAGAAAAAAACGACAAGCTCGCCGCTTCACCGCGAAGTTGATCTTCAGCATTATGCAAATAGGCAAGAAACTGAATTTCAGGGATTGGCACAAATCCATTATGACCAAGACCTATTGCCAAACCGAGAATTGATTGCTCATCCAGCAAAGTATCAATCACTCTGCCTTGTCCAAATCTAGAATTAAGTTTTTGTGTTACCCCGTATACGCCGCCCTTTTTGCCGATATCTTCACCAGCAAGAATAATCTCACTGTGCTCAATCATTAAATCTGTCAAAGCCCAGTTGATCAGTTTAGCCATGGTTTGGGGTTGATCAAGATTGGCAAACTCAGACCCGAATCTTTCTTTACGTTTATCTTCGCTCGTGTCAGAAACTTTTGCGCATTCACGAGATGGCGGCACTAGGCTTTCCATCACTTCCAAACTGGTTTTCAGTCGTGGCCTTGTAACAGCCTTTTCACGTTCATTATCGCACTCAGCCTCAACGTGTTTGTACAAAGTAAGTATTTCATCTGATGTGGCATATCCTTGCTCGAATAATAGTCTTGCAGAATGAAGCAAAGGATCATTCGCCTCCCCCTCTTCAATTTCAGCCCTTGATCGATAAGTGGTTTCAACATCAGAACCGGCATGACCATAAAGCCTAACCGTGCGCATATGCAGAAAGGCTGGCTTGCGTGTTTTGCGTATCCAGTCCGCTACTTCTTTTGTTTTTGCGTATGTCTCAAACAGGTCCAGGCCATCACAAGAAAAATACTTTAAGCCAGGGCGATTGGCAAAATTAGCTGCAATCCAACCATCCGGTGTTGGCACAGAAATGCCGATGCCATTATCCTCGCAAACAAACATTAATTGCATTGGCAACTTACGATAGCTCGTCCATCCGGCTGTATTAAAAGCTCCTAATGCGGTTGAGTGGTTGGAGGAAGCATCACCAAACGAACACATGCAAATTCCATCATTCGCCATCGCCTGATGTTCAGGCTTATTCTTGCCAGCCAGTCCAATGGACAGAGCCGCGCCAACCGCTTTGGGTAAATGGCTAGCGATGGTTGAGGTTTGGGGAGGAATTGCCAAAGATTTAGAACCCAATACCTTGTGCCGGCCACCAGAAATCGGATCTTCAGTTGAGCAGGTAAAGCTTAAAAGCATATCCTTGATTGGTGTTTTCCCTTCTACTTGAGAAGCGCGATGAATTTGAAAAGCGGCATCGCGGTAATGCAGAAATGCCATATCAGTCGGACGAAGCGCTGCCGCTATTGCCGCCATACCCTCATGGCCTGATGA
>JABABC010000213.1 GCA_014238445.1 Coxiellaceae bacterium | reverse complement strand
GTGTGTGGCTTTTAATAAGTGGGCTGTGGAACCCACCACATCAGCTAGTGCAATGACGGATGCAGGAGATTCAGGATGAACCAGCACTTTGGCATCAGGGTGGGCTTTCAGTAGATCTTCGAGCAAATACGCTTTGAACTCATTATGTACAACGCAAGTGGCATTCCATAAGAGCATGTCAGCTTGTGTCTGTGTTTGGATGTAGTGGCCAAGGTGTTTGTCAGGACCCCAGAGAATGGTTTCGCCTTGTGCTTTAAGATGTTTAACCACGTCGAGAGCGATACTTGAGGTGACAACCCAGTCAGCACGTGCTTTTACCGCGGCAGAGGTATTGGCATACACGACAACGGTGCGTTCTGGATGCTGGTCGCAAAAGGCACTGAATTCATCAGCTGGGCATGCTAGGTCGAGTGAGCATGTCGCTTCTAAGGTTGGCATAAGGATGCGTTTGTGGGGGCTGAGTATTTTAGCGGTTTCGCCCATGAATTTAACACCACAAATAATCAGCGTGTCTGCGTCACAGGTCATGCCAAATTGAGCCATTTGTAAGGAGTCACCGATCATCCCGCCGGTTTCCCGTGCGAGTTGTTGTAGATCGGCATCAACGTAGTAGTGCGCAATTAAGCTGGCGTTATGGTGTTTCAGTAAACGAGGAATTTCATGCAGGGTGGCAGCTCGCTCTTCACTGGAAAGAGGTGCATTAGATAAGCTTGGCCAGCAGTGATCGATGAGGTCTCGCTTGATGGTGTCATGGTCAATCATAATGAGCAAAATTAGAGCCATTGAAAAGCGACATATTCCAGTAGTTTAGCGTTATCGTCAAGATTTTTTGATCAGGTTGATGTTTTTTTTGATGCTTTGAGGGCTAAATGGGCATAAGCGATCAAGTGGATTTATTTCTGTCCTGATTTTGCGTATAATCCCGCGAATCGCTTGTGTTTTTTGCACTATTGAGCCGTGATAATTATATCGCAAACTAATGAGGTATCAGTATGAAGTTAGTCATTATGGGGGCCGGGTATGTGGGTTTAACCGCTGCAGTTTGCTTTGCTGAGATGGGTAATGATGTCGTTTGTATTGAAGTTAACCCTGAAAAATTAGCTTTGTTAAAAGCGTCTCAGTTACCCATTTTTGAACCTTATTTGGATACCCTGTTTCAACATAACGTTTCAGAAGCCCGTTTGCGCTTTGCGGCTTCACTAGACGAGGTAGATGCTGCTGTTGATGTGTATTTTATTTGTGTGGGTACGCCTGCACGTCCGTCGGGGGAGTGTAATCTTGACTATGTGATGCAAGCAGCGCAATCCATTGCCTCGCATGTGCAGCAACCTGCTGTGGTGGTGACGAAATCCACAGTGCCAGTGGGGACAGGCGATCAGATTGAGACTGTGTTGCGTTCCACCTTGTCCAATGCATTACAAGAACAAGTCACTGTTGTTAGCAACCCGGAATTTATGAAAGAGGGTGTGGCTATTGATGACTTTATGTCACCGGATCGTATTCTTTTAGGACTCAATGATACAATGGCTTTGCCTGTGTTGCAGCAATTGTATGCGCCGTTTACGCGTAAATCTGATCGTATTATCACGATGGCAAGACGTGATGCTGAAATGACAAAATACGTTGCCAATGCCATGCTAGCTAATCGTATTTCTTTTATGAATGAAATGGCTTTGATTTGTGATCAGTGGGGTGCTGATATTGAGTCTGTGCGTAAAGGTATTGGTTCAGATCGTCGTATTGGTGAATACTTTCTTTATGCCGGTTGTGGATTTGGTGGGTCCTGTTTCCCAAAAGATGTGAGCGCACTGAAGACCATGGCGCAACAACAGTCTATCGATCCTTTAATGTTGCAAGCGATTGAAGCACGCAATGCAGCACAAAAGCGGTATTTATTCGATAAGTTACAGCAGCATTATGGTGCAACATTACCAGGGCGTCGATTAGCAGTTTGGGGGTTGAGTTTTAAACCTAAGACGGATGACGTGCGTGATAGTACCGCGTTGGCGATGATTGCAAAAGCGATTGACCATGGTATGACAGTGACGGCTTATGACCCTGTTGCAATGGACGCGTTTCGTGCAGCAGTGCCGCCAGCCTGGATTCAACAAGGACAATTGATTTTATGTGATGAACAATACCAGGCCTTAGAGGGTGCTGATGCGTTTGCTTTATTAACAGAGTGGAAGCAGTTTAGGCAGCCAGATTTTCAACGCATGCAAGCATTGTTAAAGCATCCTGTGATTCTTGATGGACGAAACCAATATGATTCACGTTTATTACAGTCTGAAGGGTTTACGTATTTTGGTATTGGACGTGGTCGTGATTCAGGGGTGAGTTCAGTTCAGATAGCTGATGCGACTGCATGATGATTGTGCAGAGGTTCTGCTAGCGTGGGGTTTAATGGACGCATCATGGTTAAGCACGGTCTGTTGATGATGTTATCAAAGACCCTCTCTTATTGAGTTTTATTAAAAGGAAATATTATGAGTAAATATAGTGTATTGTTATCGTGCCTTATTGCATTGCCAATCTATGCTAATGTCACGATTACCTGTCCCGCCAGTTTGGGTGTTCGCTCCACGGAAGGTGATGTGTCACAGACATTTCCTTGGCTCTGGCACTATGAACTGGGTGGCTCTTATGGTGGTTACGGGTATTCTAAATTTAGTGATATTGAAGGATTTCAGGGCGTTGTGTTAGCGGCAGATGGCGATAATGATGACGTGTTGTGTTCCTATGAGGGTGGTGGTGAAACGACTGCGACTGCTGCTGATGGTCATGGTTATACCATCAATGATCGGGGTCACACTAATTGCCATTTTGATACAGGTACGTCAACCACTGCTGTTGATAGTGTTTATTGGCAGTCATCATCTGATTGCACAGGTGAAACGGTTTACAGCACTGATAATGTTGCTTGTACTGATACCAACCCGGCTGCGTGTAACATCGTTTGTGATAATTAATGTTATTTTCATGCACAGCATAGCTGTGCTATGACTTTGTCACTTGATCGCGAGATCTTAAAGGTGAATTAGTTTATCAAGCGGGGCTTATTTGCGACAGAACCGTTAAGTGACTTAGTTAGATTTTCAAGTGCATTCATTTCTGATGGAACAGAGATTTTGATCATACTGGTCGAACCTTAAAATAGTCTTTATTTTTAGACTTTTTTCTATTGTGGATTTTTTTTAGCCCGACGTAGTTCAGTGAGTTTGTTAAGTTTCTGACTAATTTGAATTTCCAGGCCTCGTTCAACAGGGTGATAGTAACGTTGTTCAGTGAGCGTTTCCGGCAAATAATGCATATCAGCAATGTAACCATCAGGATGTTGGTGGGCGGAGCGGTATCCTTTGCCATGCTGTTGTGATCGGGCTAGAGCTGTTGTGGCATTACGGCAGTGGAGTGGAACAGGTAGATCGCCTGTGCGCTCAATGTCAGATCGAATAGTTTTGGTAGCTTGGTAGACCGCATCACTTTTTGCAGCACAGGCGAGGTATATAGCGGCTTGTGTTAATGCCAATTCACCTTCAGGGCTGCCTAAGCGTTCATAGGCTTGCCAGGCATCCAGTGCAATGCTTAAAGCGCGGGGGTCAGCATTACCAATATCTTCACTGGCGACACGCGTAATACGACGTGCAATGATGGCTGGATCACAGCCGCCGTCCAGAAGGCGTTGTAACCAATATGCTGTCGCGTCAGGGTCAGAACCTCGTAATGATTTATGCAATGCTGATAGCTGGTCATAAAAAATATCACCACGCGCATCAAAGGCGCGAATGTTGCTGGTCATGAGTTGATTAAGTGTTGCATCATCGACCACACGTTGTCCTGATGCGTTTGGGGTGATGGCCTGAGCCAGTGCTTCTAAGATATTTAGACAACGGCGTCCATCGCCATTGGCGTAGTGAGCTAGGTGAGTAAGGTGCACCTCTGTTATCTCAAGTTGCTGATTGAATAGACCGCGGTTGGCATCTTGAAGAGCGTGCTGCATCATGTTGATGAGCGTTGGGACATCGAGTGGTTGAAAGACATACACGCGCAAGCGTGATAATAAAGCATTGTTGAGCTGAAAGGCTGGGTTTTCAGTGGTCGCACCTATTAGAATGATGGTGCCTGCTTCTAAGTGCGGTAAGAAAGCATCTTGTTGTGCTTTATTAAAGCGATGTATCTCATCCACAAAGAGTAAGGTCTGTTGTTGTTGGGAGGCGCGTTGTTCTGCAACGGCAATCGCTTCACGAATTTCTTTAACGCCAGAGAGTACTGCGGATATTGAAATCATTAAGGCGTTTGTATGTGTGGCAATTAATTCGGCCAGTGTGGTTTTTCCTGTGCCTGGAGGACCCCAAAATACCATCTGGAGTGGCCCCCTAAAAAAGAGCCACCTAAATTGCTGTTAATTTTCTCAAGAACTGCCTGGGCGAGTTCATT
>JABABC010000086.1 GCA_014238445.1 Coxiellaceae bacterium | reverse complement strand
TCAATTACTGAAATGCCATCGATAAGAGTGATAATTAATGAGGGTAGGGGGTTTGGGCATCAACGTGCACCTATTACATTAATGCTGAAGTTACGTGAGATAGGATTTAAAGGCACTTTTGATATTCTCTGTGCCGATAAAATCGGAGACTACATAACCGATACTGAGACGAATACAAAGCCTGCTGTGAGTTTGAAATTAAAAAAAATGCTGCCTGAAATTGAACTATCAACACTGAAAAAATCAGGAATAATGGATCTCCCTGGATTAGGTGCAATAACAATATCATCTCTACCCCATGACTATTTGTTTCGAAAAAATAGTGGATTACCAAAAGCGGATCTGGCAGTTTGTGCTGGAGATGACAGCGGTCTATTTTATGCAATAGTGAAACGTTTGAATGTAACCTATTATATTGGTTTGCAACCTACAGACTGGGGTGAAGCATCATGCTTTGTGATAAATCAAGCTGGGTTGAAACCATCTGGTGAGAACTTAACGGGTTGGACTGAGGGTCTGATGCCAAGTGATCAAGGAATTTTTACAAAATACCTGCCTTCTGCACTTAAAATGCGTCTCTCATCAGAGGCAGCGCATCAATTGCCTGACATTACTGCTATTCACCTATCAGCAACAGAAGAAAGAATCATAGATATCACCAAAAATACAGGTATTAATACGCAACTAATTTATGGTTTTTATCCTGAGAAAGGCCAACAAAGCGTAGATCAGCAAATTCAACTCATCATCAACGCCAATCAGGCGATAAGTCAGCAAAAAAAAATGCCTACTATTTTATTGGTTCCGCAAACTTACATACAGGATTACATCAAAAAACATCTTAATACCATACACACTTCGTGGCCCCTGTGGGGTAACTGCTGGCAAAAGTCACACCTTAGTGAAACCGATAATAGCTTGGGTGTGCGTTTTGTTGATCCGACTCAACAAGATGTTGATATTGCGGCATACCAACCTAGCGATGTTATCGTGGCCTATACTGGACATCTTCAACAATCTGTTTTTGATCACCTTGTGTTGAAAGGAACAACGTTACCTCCTGTTATTGAAGGGTGTAACTCCAGGGAGGCATGTGAATCTTCTGGGAGATCTTTTCTTCATGCTTTTGGAGATCCATTAAGGCGGTATGATAGTGTTTTAAACAAAGAAAAACAGGACTTGCATGCTAACGCTTCTCGTTGTATTAGGTTCGGTGATCTAGATAATTTTCCGCAACTTGTCCAGTATATGAAAGAGAGTTTGGAAGGTGAGCCCAACTTAATGGCATATCATAAACAACGTCAAGCCACCTTTCTTGAAAGGCCAGATGCTTGTGAAGTTGCATTGGATAGTTTAGGTATCGCCTACAAAAAAGGTTGTCAGACAGAGGAAGTAATAGAGGCGGCATGCGCCACAGAAAAAAGTTGCTCCGTCAGCCCAAGTTAAGAGGCCGCAATGATGAGTGTATTGCACTAGGTGACAGGTTTTCAGCTTAACTGTTTCAATGCATATGGTGAGCTATCACACATAGGGTTATGGAATGGGGTATGCTATATCACAGGAATGGGTTTATAGTTGAATGATAAGGAGGGGTATGTCAAATCAACCAAAAGGTGAGTTAGCGATTAGAACATTAGCGATGCCGGCTCACACCAATGCTAATGGGGATATCTTTGGGGGCTGGATTGTGTCGCAGATGGATTTGGCGGGGGCTTATATGGCTAAACGTTATGTGCGGCATAAGGTGGTGACGGCGGCAATTCAGGGCATGGACTTCATTGCCCCTGTCAGTGTGGGTGATTTTGTGTGTTGTTATGTTGAGGTTATGAAAATTGGCACGACGTCTCTGCATGTCAATATTGAAACATGGGTGTTGGGTGATAATGAGCTGGTGCCTCATAAGGTGACTGAAGGGTGTTTTGTGTATGTTGGTTTAGATGAAGGTGGTATACCAGAAGCGCTGCGCCAAAGGGAAGGTGGCAGCGCAGCAACTTAATAATAAAGGTGTGATCGCCGCCACGCAGATGATTAGGCGGCTTTGCGATGTTCTTCCAGTTGTTCTGAAAAGTGATCCAATACCGGTGTGAAGATGGCTCGGTTGATACTAGATAATCGTTCTAGACACCCAAGATACAGTTGTTTTTGATCATCAGAACCATAGCGTACAACGGATTTATTACACTCAAAGAGTTTGTCTTGGAGTTGATCGGTGTGCTGAAAGCCAGGAGAGCTCACCATTTGAATCACTTCCAGTAGGAGGTTAGAAGTATGTTGAATGCGGTGGATGATGCGTTCACCCGAAATGGTGTAGTCATCCAGGAAAGCTTTGAATTCCGTGTAGAATTTTTCTAAGCCGGAGTAAGAGTAATAGCCTTGATCAGGGATGTTTCCATTGGATTCAATGTCTTCTAGTATTTTCCAGGCAGTATTGTATAGGGAGAGGTCGTCACTGTAGATGGTGACCGCTTTAAGATCGAGTGCTTTGAGTCGATTCATGCGTTCAACTTGATTCAGTGATTTGCGTAATAATAAGCGGTAGTCACTGATGTATTGTGTAATTTTTTCTGCAAAAACAGATGACATTGTGTGTCCCTCCTGGCTCCAAAAAATTGTGTATTTAAGTTAACCCTAATAAAATTATTCTCCATTCTATCAGTCAAACATTAAGGAATTCTTAATTTAGTGCATAAAAAGACAATTTACTGCAATAATAATTGTATCTATGGATCAATTGCTTAAGGGTTTATTGGACAGTTTAGAAAAGTTTGTCATGATAAAAGGGCAGTTTTTGTTCATTTTGCAATTATTTCGTGGCATTTTTTGCTGTGAAACCGGTGACAAGGCGCATGCATTACTTAATAATGGTGTTTCTTTTGTTATGGGAGCCATATATTGACAGTGTTACAGGATGTTCAGTGGGTCAGTGAGGTCTCGGAGTTGTCTGTCGCATTGACTGCTTTGCAGCAGCAGGGTGTGTCTCATGCGGGCTCATTAACCCAGTTGCTACAGGCAGTGGCTGACCCACCCGTAACATTTACATTATTAGGTGTTGATGAGGGCGTGTTATCAGCACGGAAAAATGATTTTCTTGATACGCTAGGTGATCCATTAGTTCGGTGTCGTAAGGTGGTATGGACTCACCAGTTTACGCCTTGGGTGTATGCTGAAAGTTGGATCCCAGTCTCTGTGGCGGCCAGTCAGCCGACAGTGATGGAAGGTGATGCCCCGTTAGGTAAGTGGCTTTTCAATGGTCAGCCTATCGAATGCTCTGCTTTCAAATTTGCGGTATTGTCACCCGCTCACTCTGTGGTGAAACGTGCCACTTCTGAGCTGGGGTGTGAGCTATCTTCGTCATTGATTGCTCGACGTCGGCAGTATACGACGGCAGATCAGCATTCTTTGATCGTGGTTGAAGTTTTTTTTGAACCCTGTTTGCAACACTTCGCTCGATATGCCATTTCTGAGGAACTTCAGCATGCATCAAAAGGTGGGTAATGAATATTCGCGGTGAAAAAAATCAGACAGACTCGCCTTGTGTGGGTATTTGCAGTGCCACGGCTTTGGGTGATGACGTGTGCATGGGTTGTGGTCGTACGTTTGATGAAGTGCGTTTATGGAATACGCTGTCTGATGAAGAAAAAATAGCGATTAATCAGCGATTGCAGTCATCACTTTGAGGGAGGCCTGCAGATTGTTGATGCCATGTTGTTAAGTATTTTTTAGAGCCCATCTCAATAAGGCGTGATACAGTGCGCTCAAAGTCACAGCGAAGTTTGCCATCCGGATAGAGCTGATTGGGTGTGGTCTCGGCAGAAACGATCAGGCGTTTTCTACAGTCATATAAGATATCGACCAGTTTGATAAACGGAATAATCAAGTGGTGTTCTTGAGGGGAGATAATAGGGACATTGCTAATTAAAAACGTATCATAGTGTTGAGTGAGTTCTAGGTAATCATTTTGCGAGCGAGGGGTATTACAAATCACATTGAAATCAAACCAGATGACGTGGTGTGATGCTTTGATGATGCTGATGGAGCGACCCAGGATGTGGATGTTATCGGTTGATATGGGTTGTTGGTGGGCGATGAGTTGAAAGGTATCGTAAAGGTGTTGTTCTGATGCTGGGTTGAGCGGTGTAAAATAAGCGCCAGTTCGTAGTAGGTAGGTCTTACGATAATCTTTAATGGTTTGTTGATGAATCACGGTTGTGTAGCTTTGCAATAAGGTGATGGCAGGTAGGAACTGCTCACGTTGAATGCCATTAAGATAGAGTCGATTCGGTGGTGTGTTGGATGTAGTGATGAGGCAGGTGCCATAATAAAACAGTGGTCGAAGTAATTGTGCAAGGATCATCGCATCGGTGATGTCAGCGACTAAGAATTCATCTAGAAAGAGCACCAAGTGTTCGTCAGCTATTGCTTTAGCAATGTGTTCGAGTGGGTTTTCATGCCCTTGATGTTGTGTGAGTTGGTGATGTATGAACTGCATAAACTCATGAAAGTGCATGCGTAGCTTAGGAACGGGTACCGTATCATAGAGGATATCCATGATGTAGGTTTTTCCGATGCCGACTCCACCCCAGAGGTAGAGCCCCTTGATGGGTGCGCGAGGTTTGATTTTTCGACGAATTTTCCCCGCTGCGGAAGACCGTTTTTTATAGCGTTTAATGAGCTGTTTCTGAATGACGGTAAGTCGTTGTATGGCTTTCAATTGATAGGGATTAGGCTCAATCCGTTGTTCGCTCAGATGTTGCTGATAAATTTCAAGAGGTGTCATAGTCGGTTACTGCAAGGTTAATGCGATGGTTGCCAAGCGTTTGCCAAAAGCTTGGCATAAGGCTTTTTCGTCTTTTGTGAGTTGGTTGCTTTGTTGTTCAGAGGCAACGTGGCTAGGGCCATAGGGTGTTCCGCCCGATGTGGTCGTGCTTAATGCTGGCTCAGAGTAAGGGATGCCTACGATGATGGCGCCATGGTGAAGCAAGG
>JABABC010000235.1 GCA_014238445.1 Coxiellaceae bacterium | reverse complement strand
TGCAAAGATTTCAGCTGACCAGCATTGCAATCCAACCCAACAACCTTAGCCCCCAATGATAGGCACTCCTCCACAGTTGACAAACCCAGCCCTGAAGCCGCTCCTGTGACAACAATAACCTTACCTGCTAAATCCATATCACTATCCTTAAACTACAGAAAGCTTTAATCACGCATCAGTTGATCTCTATCCAGCAGGTCCTCACTACCCGCTACCAAACAAGCAATCATCGCATCGCCACTCACATTAACCGCTGTTCTTGCCATATCTAACAAGCGATCAACCCCAATAATCATTGCAATACCTTGTGTTGGCAACCCCACTTGCTCTAACACCATAATCAATGTAATCAACCCCACCCCCGGCACACCCGCCGTACCAATCGAAGCAAGCGTTGCCATTACTATCACAGTAATATACTGCAAAAAACTTAAATCAATGTGGTAGAGGTGAGCTATAAACACCGTAGCGACACCCTGCATAATCGCTGTTCCATCCATATTAATGGTTGCGCCTAATGGAATAACAAACGACGCAATTTGATTTTTCACACCCAATCGTTTTGTGACAGCCTCCAAGGTAATAGGTATCGAAACCACTGAGCTGGATGTACTAAATGCAAATACCAGGAGGCTAGACAACTTTTTAAAAAACACCACAGGACTAATCCGCTGAAATATCACCAGAAACGCACTGTAAACAATTGTCATTTGCAACAACAACACCACTAACACACAACAAAAATAACCCAATAATTGCACGATAGCCTGCCAATTAAGCTGACTAAATTGAACCACTAAGAGAAAAAAAACACCGTAAGGCGCCAAACCAATGACCATGAAAATAAAACGCATCATCACATCATTAAAAGCAACAAACCCTTTCACAACTTTCCGGCCAGACTCTCCTGAGGCAATTGCAGCCAACCCTAATAAGATTGCAAACACCACAATTTGTAGCATATTGCCTTCACCTAACGCTGCAACTGGGTTACTAGGAATCAGATTCATAATCACCTCAAGAACAGACGGGGGGCTTTGAATGGATAATGCTTTTGATGAAACCCAGTGCAACCCTGAACCGACACCTAATGCATTCGCTAGAATTAAAGCTAATGTGATAGCTATTGCTGTTGTCATCAAATAAAGGCTGAGTGACTTGAAACCAACTCGACCCATTTTATTAAAGTCACCCATACTCGCACTACCACAGACCAATGAACAAAACACTAAAGGAACCACAAGCATTTTCAAAGCATTCAAAAATAACTGACCCAAGACAAAGCAAACCTGATTGACAACGAGATTAAAGAGCCAAGAATCTGGCGGAAGCATTTGCATCACCAAACCCACTAAAATCCCCAACCCCATACCCACTAAAATCTTCACTGTGAAATATCTTGATGCTTGCTGATCCATAGCGAACTGTCCTTTTTTAAAAACTCGTGTATTGTATTCCGATTATTGTAGAACCATCAACTGTTGTGCACCTTCACACACTAACATAACAAGGATTAACATGGTAAAGCTCACAAAACTCTATACAAAAACGGGCGACACCGGCACGACTGGTTTAGCGAGGCAACGTCGTGTCAAAAAGACCGCTATGATTATCCATGCCATAGGCAGTCTCGATGAGTTGAATGCACAGCTCGGCTTCGCCATGGCATCATTACCTACTTCCCAAGCATTGATAACAATACATACGATGTGCCAAACCATACAGCATCACTTATTTAATATCGGCGCCGACCTCTGCACAGCTGATGATCAAAAAACCAGCTCCACACCCTGCATTGATCAACAAGATATAACCACGTTAGAAAACCATATAGATCGACTCAATACTGAACTCACACCTTTAAAATCTTTTATTTTACCTGGTGGGCACATTGCTGCCGGAGCATTTCATGTGACTCGAACGGTCTGTCGTCGTTGCGAACGTGATTATTGGCAATGGCTAGATAGTCAAAATGACACAACATCGATTAATGCAATCTACTTAAACCGTTTAAGCGACTGGTTATTTACGTGCTCTCGATGGATTAATCGACATACAAATACCAGCGAACCACTCTGGCAACCTCACTCATACTAGGCTGCCGGTGATGATATAACACGGTTTTTCATAGCCGTTGCCTCTTGTGCCGTTGCTGCTAAATGTGCAGACTCTTCAATCAAGTATAAGGGGCAAATCAAGTGCTCTTGTCGAATCGATAATGGGTTCAACCCCACTTGAATATCTTTAATATCAGTAGCAGCCTTCCCGCCAAACAATCCATGGGGGTTTTCACCAACTGTTACACCGTACTGACCATAACTGAAATCAAATTTCTCTGAGCCTTGCTGCATGTGGCGTGGGTATTTTAAGCTCATGCTACCTTTTGAGCATGACCACAAGTGTTGTCCTACAAATTGCCGAGATAACATGCCACCATACTGCTGCATCGGATTCGTTAATACACTGCGCTGGTTATCTGCGGTTAATGCATAATACAATAAACCAATATCAATAAATGCCGTTCTAAAGACATCATCGTTATTAATCGGCAGAAAAATAGACTCTTGCTCTGCAGACACTGCGTTAACGCGCGTAAATAGGCCTGATTGAAACACGCGGTTCAATGATTGATTTAAGACTTTTGGCTCTAAATGCTGGCTCAATTGACTAACATCTTGAATCTCAATCGAGATCGCCTGCAGCATTTTCAACAACAGTTGATCACTCTCTTCACCCGCAATGTCCTGCATCATATTCGAGAAAGTATCTCGAACCGATTGCCATAACTGACATTGCTGCTCGCGCACAACAGCCCAAGACTGATTGGATTGCACATAAGCAGAGACAATCGCTGGCATACCACCTAACATCATATAGTCATTCATTTTTACCAATAATTGCTGATGTTCTTCTGCTGTGATTTCTGACTCCCAACTAAAATCGTTTAAACATTGAAAAAGGTTCATCTCACCAACAGCTAATAAAAACTCCCTAAAGGACATCGGATGTAAATTCATGTAAACAACACGCCCAACAGGGATATTAAAATCCATCGTTTGTTGTGCAAAGTCCACGAAGGTACCGCATGCCAACACATGAAGCTTAGGAAAAGCATCACGAAAATGCCCCAAAACCTCAATGGCTTTTGGACAAGCTTGAATTTCATCTAAGATTAACAAGGTTTTGCCAGGGACGATTTTTCGACTACGACGTGACTCTAACTTAGCAAGCACCAATTTCGGGTTGGGCTCTTCAAAACAACGTTCTAGATCAGGATCCATGACAAAATTCAGATGGTAGGTATCATCAAAATGCGTATCGCCAAAATGTGCTACGCTAGTGGACTTACCCACTTGCCGCCAACCGGATAATAGAATAGGACTACCCCCTTCACGCACCCATTGTTCAAGTTGATTTAGATATTCTCGTGGTAAAAATTTCTCAAATTTATACGGTAGTGTCGCCATGATGAATCCCTTACAATAAAAATAAACCGACATCCTTAAATTAGTATTAATTGCTTTGTAAGTAAACACTTAAGAGGCTCTTATACAAAAAAACTGATGCTTTTATGATTTTATGGGTGCATTCGCGTGACTTTCATTAAAAATGACACTTATTCAGCAACAATTCAATCACATACCCCCTTCACAGCACGCACAATTTTCCTTATATTAGTGAACCACATTTCAATCAGGGACAAGACATTGAACACAACCCCAACCAGGCAACGCAGCGCTATAATACTGGGCTTATTTTGCCTGATCGCCATCTTTGGCCGCATCATCCCTCACCCCAGCAATATGACTCCCTTTCTTGCACTACTCATCTTAGGCAATCAACACCTATTACGGCGACACACCCTACTCTTCAGTCTACTCGCGCTCTTCCTATCTGATTGCTTACTGGCGCTCTGGCAACCCCACCCCCTCTTTGGCAACTGGACTTTCTTCACCTACAGCGGCTGGTTGATGATCGCCTGGCTCAGTCAATCCATAAAACAACGTTCAGACTTTTCATTAACCTGGGTAGGCTTAGCTTCTCTAGGGTTTTGGCTATGGACAAACTTTGGCAGCTGGCTTTGTGGAGCTCTATACCCTAACACACTGAGTGGACTCATCACCTGCTACGCGCTTGCGCTACCCTTTTTAGAACGTGGACTGATTGGTGATCTAGTCTGGTTTACAGTGCTTTATACCGCACTGCAACGCTATCAACGGCGCACTCCACTCACCACAATACGCTAAAACACAAAGCAGGACGCTACACAATGAATCATTCAAACAGCTACCACACACTTCTTGAGCAACTCAAACAACGGATTCTAATACTCGACGGCGCTATGGGTACTATGATTCAACAATATCACCTCGATGAATCCGATTACCGTGCCACGCAATTTAACCAACACCCCTCTAATGTAAAAGGGAATAATGATCTACTCTCTCTCACACAACCAGAAATCATTACTGAAATTCACAGTCAATATCTAGCCGCCGGTGCTGACATCATTGAAACCAACACATTCAATGCGACGCGTATTAGCATGGCCGACTATGCCATGGAACTGCAGGTCTACAACATCAACCACCAGTCTGCTCAACTCGCTAAAGCCGCTGCTGAACGCTTTTCAACAATAGATCGTCCTCGCTTTGTAGCGGGCGTACTAGGACCGACCAATAAAACAGCCACCCTATCACCAGACGTTAATGATCCCAGTTTTCGCGACATCACTTTCACAACACTGGTAGAGAATTACCGAGAAGCCATTCAAGGACTCTATGATGGCGGCGCTGATATTCTTTTAGTTGAAACTATCTTTGACACATTAAATTGCAAAGCAGCTCTCTTTGCGATTCAACAGCATTTTGAAGCCACACAAAGCATCATGCCAGTGATGATTTCTGGCACCATTACCGATGCGAGTGGTCGTACTTTGTCAGGCCAAAATGTCGCTGCATTCTGGCACTCTGTGGCGCATGTTCAACCGATATCCATCGGCTTAAACTGTGCACTCGGGGCAGAACAATTACACCCCTATATTGGCGAGCTCTCCCGCATTGCTAACACGCATGTTAGCGCACACCCCAATGCCGGTTTGCCAAATGAATTTGGAGAATA
>JABABC010000234.1 GCA_014238445.1 Coxiellaceae bacterium | reverse complement strand
GCAGCTGGCTAAGGTAGAGGATGGCCAGACCGATGAGATCATCAAAAAAATTAAAGAGATCATTAAAAATGAAGCTGACCCAATAAAAAAACAGGCTCTCCAACAATTATTAAATCAAACAATAATAGCAAATAAATACAATAAAAAAGTTGAAGAAGAGATAAACGAAATAGAAAATGATGAAGGATGGTTTCATGGAGGCAGCGTCGAAGCATTCGAGACCAAGATCAATAAACATCTTATTAAGGTGAGCAAGGATCTCGCAGAATGCGGTTTGCAATTACCATTAGAGCCGTCTACAAAAAACCGGAGCGGTAAAAAAGAACTAACACACCGCAAATTCATAATAGAAATGCGCGAAGAGCTTAGCAATAACTTTACAACCATAAAAGAAAAAATCTATGAGTTTTTCTCCAAAAAAATTGAAACGTTTTATAACAAAATTTTTAAAACGGGCGACCAGCAAGCTGCTAAAGAAACATTCATGAGCAAAGCGTTTGAGGCACCTAAGCCAGGCAAAGGCTGCGACCCCAAATCACCACCACCCTCTCCCCGAAATTAGCTCACATGGACCGAAGCCGTTATCGCCGATCTTAGGTTGTGATTAATAATAACCAGCCATCATCCCCTCTAAAAGCGACAGACCTTGACCTTTCCATTATCGATAAAACACCCAAAAAGGATGACTGACATCACAGTATCTATAGCACTGATAGAATTGATGCACTAAGGGTAGGGTCATCTGGTAAAGTGATACAAGCCTCCAACTCAAGCGGGTTTATACGCTCATCACCATAAGAATACAGGGGTGGGGTAGTTCTTGTGACGGTTACCTCTTTATCAGGAGACTGACGGTGATGGTGATGGTGTTCGATACAGAGCATTTTAGCCTTCGAACGACAACTCGCCACCAAGTCGCCCGATGCTGTAACAGTCAAGGGCATTACTGTATTAGCGATGAATACGATGACACTTATAATCACCTGAACTGTAATGGTTGATACACTTTTCATTATTTTTTGCTTCTCATTTTTTTTGTACCCACCCTTATCTATCTCAGCCTTTAAAAACACTGTTGGCCCTGATAAATAACCCTGTATTCGGACTCATTCTGGCACCACCCTCAGCGAAGACGAACTGTCAATTAATTTACTATTTGCCGCTGTAACATGATCTACTACGCTAGGTGTCATTTCAGTATAAGATGGTCTCGGTCCCTGTAGCGCTGCCTCCTGCTGTTCAATCCAAGGTTCGCGTTCTTTCAAAGCATTAGATGTTCTAGGTGCTGGCGTTGGTGGTGATACAGGGTTTTCACTAGGCGATTTATCGTCTGGACCTTGTTGTTGCCGTTGTTGATCTGGTTTTTCCCAGGAGTCTTTCATAGCTGCATCATGGCGTGGTGTTGAGCCCCCTTCCCATAAATCCTGAACCGTTTCAATGACCGTTGTATCACGCAGGATCTTCCCTTTTTCAGGAGGCATCGCTGTTGTTGCATCCCTTTTTGGTGCGTTGACGTTACCGGGTGAACGCTCTGAACTTGACGGAGTATTGTTGTTACTTTCTGGATAACGCTTTTCACTATCTTCCAGAGTTCCTAATTGTTTTCTAGCTTCACGCTCTATTTTTTTTTGTTCAAGTGATCTTTTAGGAGAAGGTGTGTTCGTTGGTGAACGCTCTGAACTTGACGGAGTATGGTTGTTACTTTCTGGATGAGGCGTTTGAGGATCGTTCAATCTTTTCTTTGCTGCGTCAAATCTTTTTAGTCTTCTTATTTCTGATTCTCCATTTCCCGAAGGTGATGGCGTAGTTGATGTAAGATCATGTGAATGAGAGCTATCAGCAGTGTCATTAGGTGCTTGTGATTCTGAGGCAGTACTATCAGGGGTGGATCGTCCCTTCCGCCATTCGTGAACGATTTCATGCATCTTTTGTTGGTCTTGGCGTATCTTATCAGGTGTTATATTAGTTGAACTTTCTTTTAGTGCCCTTTGCGCGAGATCTTCTGCTTTAACCGCTTCAAAGGCCGCATCCTGCTCCTGTCTAAGAGCCTCTCTTGCTTCTGGAGTCTCAGTAGGTACTGTTTGCTTAGGAGATAATTCCTCAGCCTTTTCAGCTGACAAGAGATTGGGATTGGTTTTGAAGAGTTCTTCCTGAGTCCTTTCTACAGACAAAACACCCTTAATGGGCACCCCCATGGGAGCTGTTTGATCATAGCTCAGCGCTGTGTCTAAATATTCTTTTGAGTAGACATATCCATCACTTGCTAACGCTGGATCTTTTAGGTCATGAACCTCATTGTAACTAAGAGAGCAAACAGCATCGTCTTCTTTATTATAAATGTGATAATGAAGCTGGTCATGAGAAAAAACATCTTGTTGCTTAGCAGCCAATGTATCCATTAAGTTTGACTGAGCAATCGCATTTCGGCTTGTTTTAAATTGCAATTCCCGAGCCTTTTCTGTTGGCAAAAGACTTGGATTTGTTTTGAACAGTGCTTCCTGAGTCTTTTCTACAGACAAAACACCCATAATGGGTTGTCTGGTCACAGGAGATGTATTGCTCCTGCTCTGCCATGCTTTAAGTCCTGCTTCTGAATAGACACGCCCATCACTCGCTAACACTGGATCTTCTAGCTCACAAATAGCAGTTTGACTAATGGAGCAAGTAGCATCATCTTCTTTATTATAAATGCGATAATGAAGCTGATCGTCATCCACAGACAACTCATGAACAAAACCTTGAGACATAACCTGCAGTTGGTTGGTAGCGACTTCAGCTAATCCTAATGATGATTTAATACCTCTGATATTTTCTGGCGTCATAATAGCAGAATCTGGAATATTCAAAATTAATGAGGGATTCGAGTCTGCCATGACCTCAAAAGCTCTACCCCAACAGTCGATTTGATCATTCGCCCAAGCCTGTTGAGGGTGAGTTTCTAAGTTGTATTTTTTTGGTATTTCTATAGCGTTGATGCGAGCATCTTGTGCATTTTGAGCAACACGCATAGTCGCTAACTGTTGAGTTTCACCAGTGGTTACATTCTTCTGCTCAAAAGTAACAGATGAAATAGCTGAGGAAGACTCAGCAACATAATTAGGTGATTGCAGGGTGGCAACAAATCGTGAATTTTTATCCTGGTTTTCGGTAACGGTTGTCGTAACCTGAACTAATTCACCTGACGCTGAATGGACAGGCTTTTTATAGAGCTTTTTAAGGGTCTTTGATAACGCAGTTCTCTGCTCATCAACAGTAAGTAGCACCTTCCCATCAGAAGGTGTGGTTTCAAGACTATCCGCTGATTTCAATAAGCCATGGAGCTGAAGCTGATCTTCTTCTTTTTTATCGCTGGCTTTCCGCTCTGTAAAAGCTTTTTTAAGTTTATCACCCAGGGCACGTATATCACGCATCACCGCTTTATGAGACTGCCTTATATAGTCAGCAGTAGAATGTTCCCGCCGTGAATTATTAAGTTCTTTATCTGACTTAGTTTTACCTGGCTCAGACGAAACCTGTTCTAACTGATGAGAGTCATAATTATCGTTAGGTATCTCAGCCATATTAAATCACTCTAAAAATCATTATTTATCATCATTAGTGCGCGCTTTATTGAAACATTAGCAACAAGCCAGCGAATAAATCATGACACGGTGAACAAATAATACCCAAAAAACCTTAAGGAAGTATTAAATTTAAGAGGAAATATTAAATTATTTAAAAATTCATCCCGTTTTTTACACCTAAAAACACGCGATTTTGATAAACCAAACAGCGGTTTTATCAATAACATACTGATTATTCATCATAAATAAATCCAAGATCATGATTATAAAATTTAAGGTAGATTAAAAAACCTAAG
>JABABC010000069.1 GCA_014238445.1 Coxiellaceae bacterium | reverse complement strand
TTGGCAATTTTTAATGCGCCGACAAAGGCAAAAGCAGCGCTGAACCCCATAATGATACGATTGATGTCTGCCATGAATATGCTGTGAGAAAACGAGAACAGGATGCACGATAAGCCACATAAAATGGCCATTACAGATAACAGTTTTTTGGTGCTGAGGGTATCGACCATAGCGCCTGCAGGGATTTGCATAATGAGGTAAGCGTAGTAAAAGAAGGCAGACAGAGAGCCCAGCGCAAAAGCTTTAACGTGTAAGTCACGCATTAAGTCATTGACCATAACACTGGGTGCAACGCGCGCAAAATATTCAGCGAGAAAAAAACTGGCTGCTAGTATCCACATGAACCATAAGTGATGTTTTGAAATAGCAGGTTTCATGGCATAACCTTGAAGTTGTTACATGAAGTGAGGTTTTTTTTGTGATAGTCACACTAAATCAAACACATTAAAAAAGCAATTTAGTTTAATGGGTCTGTGATATAGGTAATATTGATAACATTAAGCTCAGTATCATTTAATGAAAAGGCTATCTATTTTAAAACTTGTGCTAATAAGTATTGCTGCAAGTTTAAAACCATATTCATGCTAATGATGATCTCGGTTATATGACACGGCGCAGTATGAAGGGGTTGTTTCTCGTGATCACCGCCATCAAATGCCATTGTATGTCCTTGTGCATTGTTGTTGTTCGAAGGTGTTCGTTACGGGGCCGTGTTGATTAAGTTGGGTGAAAATGACCTTCTTGTGCAACAATAACCTCATATCTTATTGATATATCAGCCTTATTTATTAAAACTAGTGTTAATTATTATTACAACTAGTTTAAAACTATGTTATAATATTATTAGGTCATGTCTTGCGGTAGGTGTGTTATGAGTCAAGCAGAAGCAATTCGTCAATTTCTATTAAAGCAGGTGATGAGCCATCCTCATGATTTAGTTGTTGTGACAGCCCGTCATTTTTCGGTGTCAAGGACAACTGTTTTACGTCATATTCAAACATTAGTGAATAGTGGTGTTTTATTGAAATCCGGAACGACGAAACAGACTATCTATGGTTTGGGTAGTGCTTTATCGCAATCTTTTATATTTCCTTTAGAGGCTTCTTTTGATGAGTTTGATATTTTTCGCAGTCATGTTGCGCCTGTTATTAAACCGCATATTAATCAAGCTTGCTTTGATATTTGTGAATATACGTTGACTGAAATTTTAAACAATGCCAAAGATCACTCTCGTGGTAAAACAGTTAAATTAACGTTTAACATTGATAAGGATACAGTGTCTTTTTCTTGTGTTGATAATGGCATAGGTGTGTTTGCCAACCTACAGGAAGGGTTGGATATTGCTGATCCGCGTGATGCGATGTTGCAACTGGGTAAAGGCAAGTTGACAACGGACACTGTCAATCATACAGGAGAAGGATTGTTTTTCTCAGCTCGAGCCGTTGATGAGTTCACCTTAATGGCGAATGGTTTTTCTTTTTTAAGAAATAATCGTGTAGAAGATTGGTCTTTTTGTAAGAGTCAGACAGAGACGGGTACGCGAGTGGATTTGATCATCAGCAGGCAGGCAGTTCGCTCAATAAAAGATCTTTTTATTCACTATCAAGATGATGATACTTTGCAGTTTTCTAAGACAGACGTTTATGTTGAATTAGCCAAGGAGCATGGACAACGTTTAATTTCACGTTCACAGGCAAAGCGAGTCGTCCTGAACTTAGATCGATTTGATGCCGTGACGTTTGATTTTAAAGGTATTGAAATGGTTGGCCAGGGATTTGTCGACCAATTATTCCGTGTCTTTCAGCAGCAATATCCTGCGATAGTTATTCACTATATTAATGCCAGCAGCGATGTCGATTTTATGATACGTCGTGGACTCAATTAGTCTTTAGCTAGACTCCGAACGCATTGTGCCGCCACCCAAACAGTGATCGTTGTCAGACACTAGGTTCTATCGAAAAATCAAAGCAATAAAGTCAACTCGAAGCTGGAATGAAGAACAAAAGGCTGCAGGTTCTATACGTGGTTTTAAACTGGCGATTAAATAACCACCCTTTTAGGACC